>NZ_JBJKTM010000009.1:0-72831 GCF_046580785.1 Latilactobacillus sp. VITA-14 | reverse complement strand
GATAGGCTAGGAGTGGAAGTACAGCGATGTATGGAGCGGACTAGTACTAATCGGTCGAGGACTTAACCAAAGGTGCAATGTTAGGCTTTTGAAATGAAATATTACTTATTATGCAGTTTTGAGAGAACGAAGTTCTTCTCAGTGCGTAAGCACAAAATAGTGTGGTGGCGATAGCAAGAAGGATACACCTGTTCCCATGTCGAACACAGAAGTTAAGCTTCTTAGCGCCGATAGTAGTTGGTGGGAAACTACCTGCGAGGATAGGACGTTGCCGCGCTTTTTTATTCCGGTTTAGCTCAGTTGGTAGAGCGCATGACTGTTAATCATGATGTCGTCAGTTCGAGCCTGACAACCGGAGTCATTGAACGGTTGAGAATTTTCAATCGTTTTTTATTTCGGCCCGTTGGTCAAGTGGTTAAGACACCGCCCTTTCACGGCGGTATCATGGGTTCAAATCCCGTACGGGTCATCAATAATGCCGGCTTAGCTCAGTTGGTAGAGCATCGGTATCGTAAACCGAGGGTCACAGGTTCGACTCCTGCAGCCGGCATCAATAGCATGTTTCTACCAAGTGCTAATCGGGATAATCAGCATTGTACTGACGTTTTATTAGTATAATGCTTTTTAATATTCAATTTGATTGAAAAGCAACCACTAAAATAGCCAGTTACGAAAATCGTAACTGGCTATTACTTATTGTTCATTTGCCCATTGCCATAATAGAATCTGAGTGCGTCCAGTCATTTTTTCATTGGCTAAGATCGTCTGTGCTTCAGCACGATTAACCCACAGGGTACTTAAGGCTTCATCCACTTCAAGTGTACGGTCTGTTTGTTTAGCTTGATCAAGAGTACAGATTGCTAGACTAACGGCGCCATCAGTAAGGCCTGGTGAGGAATAACTTGGCGCAAAGCAATGTTCAACCTCAATAAGAGAGTAACCTGTTTCCTCCATTAACTCACGGGAAATGGCTTGTTTAATCGACTCAGTTGGTTCAACTAAACCGGCGGGATTACCATAGACAAAATCATTAAGGGGCTGTCTAAATTGTTTAGTCAGTAAGACCTGTGAGTGATTTTGATTGTAGCAGAACATTGCAACCGCTGAGGCATTAGCTGGTCGTTTTAAAGTCTCGATGGTTAAGTTAGAGTCACGACTGACAAAATGATAAGGCATTAAATCGCCGTGTTCATTTTGATACATTGCTTCGTAGTAAGTTAGCCAACGATCAGGTCGTAATGGAATAAGAGATGTTAGTGTAAAAGGGTTCATCGGAATCAGCTCGCTTTCTATTAGTTCATTGTACTACTGTTTAAAGGCAACAAACCAGTTTTCTAAGAATATGTTAGGTATCATGAGCATTTTCTCATTTAAGAATAAGCATTAGTCATTTTGAATCATAAAATAACTTATTTTAATGAAAAAATCAGTGCAAACAATGCAGTTAATGTTAAAAAAAGAATTGATTTAAGATTAAAATAAGATTATAATAGCCTTTATAGATTCTAAGCGAATGATAAGAGACTTCTTGTATAGATGAGTCGATTCAATTTAATAACTATCAAATTCTTAGTTTCCGTAATAATAAAGTTTTAAAGTGGGGTATTACAATGGAAGAGAAACAAGAAAAAACATTCTTTGGGCAACCGCATGGGCTATCAACACTGTTCTTCACTGAAATGTGGGAACGGTTTAGCTACTACGGGATGCGTGCAATTCTATTATTCTATATGTATTTTGCTTTAGATAAGGGTGGTCTTGGCTTTGACAAGACGACTGCGATGTCTGTGATGGCAATTTATGGTTCGATGGTTTACCTAGCCAGCGTTGTTGGTGGTTGGTTAAGTGATCGGATCTGGGGGAGCTTCAAAACCGTCTTCATCGGTGGTGTCTTGATTATGTTAGGCCATATTGCCTTAGCAATGCCGATGGGTGCGACAGCTTTATTTATTTCAATTGCTTTGATTGTTGCAGGGACTGGGTTATTAAAACCTAACGTTTCTGAAATGGTTGGTAGTTTGTATAGTGAAAATGATCGTCGCCGTGATGCTGGTTTCAATATGTTCGTCTTCGGGATTAACTTGGGCTCATTTGTCGCTCCAATTCTTGTTGGGGCTGTCGGTCTAAAAATTGATTTTCACTTAGGCTTCTCATTAGCCGCTGTCGGGATGTTCTTTGGTTTAATCCAATACTACCGCGGTCGTTCTCAATTCAGTAAAGAAAATTCAAAACCTAATGATCCAATTGCGCCAGAAGAATTATCAAGCGTTATTCGTAAAATTGTGATTGGTGTCGTGGTCGTCGTTGCCGTAGTATTAGGCATGCAATTTACAGGCAACTTAAACATTGATAACATCGTCTTGATGATTTCAATCATTGCGATTGCATTACCAATTGTGTACTTCTCACGGATGTTGGGCAGCAAGAAAGTGACTAAGAAGGAACGTTCACGCGTTATAGCTTATATTCCACTCTTTATTGCAGCTGCTATCTTCTGGGGAATTGAAGAATCTGGCTCCGTTGTCCTAGCTTTATTTGCAGAAGATCGGACAATTCTAAACATTGGTGGGCATAGCTTAGCTGCATCAAATTTCCAATCATTGAATCCACTATTTATTATGCTTCTAACGCCATTCTTTGTATGGTTATGGAGTGCTTGGAAGAAACAACCATCTGCACCTGGTAAATTTGCTGTTGGTTTAATTTTCGCTGGTTTATCATACATGTTTATGGCACTTCCGGGATTATTACACGGTACCGGTGGCCGAGTTAGCCCATTCTGGTTAATCGGTTCATGGTTCATCGTTGAAATTGCTGAAATGTTAATTTCACCAATTGGGTTGTCAATTACAACAAAATTAGCGCCAAAGGCATTCCAATCACAAATGATGAGTATGTGGTTCTTAGCAGATGCTGCGGGCCAAGCAATTAATTCACAGCTTGTGCGTTTATATTCACCACAAACAGAAATTAGCTATTTCTTAGGGATTGGGATTGTGAGTGCGATCTTCGGGATCGTCTTAATCTTCTTCGTTAAACCAATTCATAAGTTAATGGAAGGCGTTAACTAAATATTAGAAAAAATCTTGATTATTTATGCAATAATCAAGATTTTTTTTGCATTTTGGGGTTGATTTTTCTGTCAGAATTTTGTAAACTAATATAGTTGAATCGATGAGATGAAACGTATGGAGGAGTAGCGAAGTGGCTAAACGCGGCGGACTGTAAATCCGCTCCTTCGGGTTCGGTGGTTCGAATCCACTCTCCTCCACTTGATTGGGCTATGGCCAAGCGGTAAGGCAACAGGTTTTGATCCTGTCATGCGCTGGTTCGAATCCAGCTAGCCCAATACTTTAAAGACATCTTGCTAAGATGTCTTTTTTTGTGTCCTGGATTGACTTCCTCCGCTCGTTCGGTATCCTTGGATAAATAAAAAAAGGGGTGGCAGAATGAAAATTGGATTTATTGGTGTCGGTAACATGGCACAAGCAATGATTAAAGGGTTAGTGAAAGCTGATCAAATCGCAACAGCGGATATTTTAGTGCACGGCGGACATCCGGCGAACTATGCGGATTTTGTAGCTGAACAACGGATTACAGCTGTTGCGGATAACAATTCAGTGGTTGAACAAGCCGATATCGTTTTTTTAGCGGTAAAACCATATATTGTGCCACAGGTTTTAGCAGAAACAAATGCAGCCTTTAAAGCACATCAACCATTGATGGTTTCAATGGCAGCAGGTTTATCACTTGATAAACTAGCAGAACAATCTGCTGCAGATTTACCAATTCTACGCATCATGCCAAATGTCAACGTGGCCAACCGTGCAGGGATTACAGCTGTTGTTGGGAACGAACAAGTCAATGCAGAGCAATTGGGTCGGGTGAAGGATGTCCTTGCACAACTCGGTGGTGTGGTTGAAATCGGCGAAAAAGATTTCACAACTTTCAGTGCGCTTGCCGGTAGTTCACCAGCATTTGTTTACCTATTCATTGATTCAATGGCGCGGGCCGGCGTTAAACACGGTTTAACAAAGAAAGCCGCAACTGAAATTGCAGCCCAAGCCGTTTTAGGGAGTGCCCAAAACGTGCTTATGAGTGATGATTCACCTTGGGACTTAGTGGATCAAGTTTCATCACCAGGTGGCACAACCGTTGCTGGCTTGTTAGCAATGGAAGAAGCCGGCTTAATGACAGCAGTGGTTAAAGGCATCGACGCAACAATTGCCAAGGATTTAGAAAGCCAAAAATAGAGTGCGCTCAAGCATGTAAAAAGCGTAACCTGATACAAATACTGTATTGGGTTACGCTTTTTTATATTATTTTGTAAAGTGGACCATCTCATGACAGAGTTGGTGGGTGAGTAAGCTACTTTCTAGTGGGACAGGATTTGCGCCGTTAGTTTCAAGGGCAGTAATAAACGCATCAATCATTGGCGCAAAGCCCCGCGTTTCAAGCGTAGGCGTCCAGTCAGCTGCAGTTTGAATGCGACTGTCTTCTGCCGCTTGTGTTGTGTAGCGCGTTAGATTATCGACAGTGAATAACCCGTGTGGTGTCTGGAGACTTGCAATTTCTTGATTGGTACCACTTTGCATATTTAAAGTCGCGCTGATTAATTGGCGCGGTGTTTCAATGGTTAATTGTGCGAGTTGTAAATTGCCGTTTGCATCCTGCTGACAGTATGGACGGATTTTGTAATTAGTACCTAGTGAATCAGCCAAGAAAAGCGCCGTATCAATGGTATGAATCATCAGGTCATAAATGGCAAAGGGCGTTGGTTGGCTCGTTGCCACGCGTGTTTTAGTGATGTTAATCAGTTGTTTATCGGGTAAGTGATTTAATTTTTGCAAAAATGGGGCAAAACGGCGGTTGAAGCCGACCGTTAAGAGCCGTTCTTTGCTAGCCGCGAGTTTGTATAATTCGGCGACTTCCAGTGGATTTTCACTTAAGGGTTTATCGACAAAAACGTGTAAACCATGGAGCAGGGCTTGTTTAACATATTGATAGTGGGTTGCAGTTGGGGTGTGAATGAAAACTGCGTCGAGTGGTTGTTCGAGTAATGTGTCAAATGATAGGCAGCCACTTTCTAAATGATATTGCGCTTGAAGCTGCGCTAATTTAGCCGGTTGGCGCGTACATAAGACCCAATCGACCCGGTCTTGCATCTGCGCCATTACAGTTAAATATGCTTTTTGTGCAATGTTTCCTAGTCCAATAATACCGATTTTTAACATCATTAAACTCCTTAATATGAATGGATAAATATAGTATAGCAAATTAACAAGAAAACGGTTCAAAGTTTAGTCGGAATCCCTTGTTTTTTTGGTCTATACCATTTATACTAGAGGTAATTTAAAGATAGAGGTGGATGGATAATGGCAGTAAAAGTATTAAAACATGCGGTAATCTATACAGGTGACGACGTTATCGAAGACGGTTATATTCGTTTCGATGATAAAATTTTGGCAGTGGGCCCCATGTTCGACTACAAGGCACAAGCTGGCGAAGAAATTCAAGATGTTAAAGGCAAGACAATCATTCCTGGCTTTATTGACGTTCACTGTCACGGTGGTTATGGTTTTGATGCAATGGACGGCGATGCTGACCAAATCGACGAAATGGCAACTAAGATGATGCAAAATGAAGGGGTCACAACCCTTTTTGCAACAACGATGACGCAATCAAACGAAAACATTGCTAATGCTATGCGCGGTGTTAAAGCAGCGGCTGAAAAGAACCCATTAATTCAAGGTGTTCATTTGGAAGGCCCATTCATCGCACCAATCTTCAAGGGTGCTCAACCAGAACAATTCATCAAAGATCCAGACGTTGATTTATTGGACGAATGGAATAAGTTATCAGGTAACCGTGTCCGTTTAATTACTTATGCACCAGAAGATCCTGGTTCAAAAGCATTCGAAGACTACTGCTTAGCACACAACATCGTGCCTTCAGTTGGTCATAGTAATGCAACGCGTGAACAAATGCTTGAAAGTAAAGCAACGCACGTTACCCATTTATACAATGCCCAACGTGAATTCAAGCACCGCGAACCTGGCGTTACAGGTCACGCAATGTTAGAAGACAACATGTACGCTGAATTAATCGCTGATGGTTTCCATATCGTGCCTGACATGATTAAATTAGCTTACGAACAAAAAGGTGCAGAACGCATCGACCTTGTGACTGATTCAATGCGGGCTAAAGGGATTGCTGAAGGCGAAAGCGAATTAGGCGGCCAAAAAGTCATTGTTAAAGACAAACAAGCTCGCTTAGAAGATGGCACTTTAGCCGGATCAGTGTTAACATATATCGATGCCTTCAAGAACATCCAAACATTCACAGGTTGTGAAACGTTTGAAGCCGTTATGATGTCAAGTGTCAACCAAGCCGAAGAATTTGGCTTAACACAAAAAGGTAAATTAGAAGAAGGTCGGGATGCTGATTTCAACATCTTAGATCATCAACAAAACTTAGTCGCAACTTACAGCTTTGGGAACGGCTATCAACATTAATATTTAGGAGTGTGTCCCATGGAATCACCTGTTTATATTCAAATTCATAATCAACTCAAAAAGGATATTGAAGCCGGCAAGTGGTCGATTGGAGATCGAATTCCTTCAGAACGGGAGCTTGCTTTAAATTTCGAAGTGTCGCGAATGACGTTACGACAAGCCGTACAAACATTAGTTGACGAAGGGATTTTGGAACGGCGGATTGGGGCTGGGACATATGTCGCTAACCAAAAGGTGCAAGAAAAAATGTCCGGCGTCACTAGTTTTACCGATCTAATGACTGCCCAAGGTAAGCAGCCATCTAGTAAAACCATTTCGTTCCACATTGCCAACCCATCACTTAGCGAAGCTGAAAAGCTCCAGTTAAAAGATGGCGAGCAGGTGCTCCGCATGGAACGGATTCGCTATGCCGACAATGTGCCCATCTGTTTTGAAGTGGCAACCGTGCCACAAAGCTTAGTTGCCGATTTCAGTAAAGCTGAAATCACGTCTTCCTTCTATAAAGCATTAGCCGAAAAAGGGGGCTACGAAATGGGCGGTGCACAACAAACCGTCTCAGCCCAACTCGCCTCAGAACGAATTGCCGAATATCTCGACATTAAGCGTAATGGCCCAATCTTGAAATTACGACAAGTTTCCTTCTTATCAAACGGCGAACCTTTCGAATATGTCCGCACCCAATATGTGGGCGAACGATTTGAATTTTATTTGGAAAGATAATGGAAAAGTGCTCATTCTGAAACCTATCTATGTAAAGATTGGTGGAGGGGTGGGTATTTTTTGTGGAAAATATAGATAGTGTAATTAGAAAATTGTAATTAAAAAGAAATGTTAATAGACCTTTATATTTGCTATTATAATGTGTGGTTAACTAGTTAGAAATTTAAGAGGAGAACATGATGAAGAAAATTTTACAGAAAACTGTTTTAGTTAGTGCAGTTGGTTTTGCAACTTTATCTGTGCAAAAAGTGATGGCGACAGATAATAGTCAAGTAAGTTCAAATAGCAGCTCTATTTCGACTAGTAAAGAAAGTTCGTCCAATAATAGTGTAATATCTGATAGTCAGTCGAAAGAAAAAAAAGAAAACAGTAGCGAGTCTCAATCAGTTCTTGAAGATAGCGCTACTTTGAAACAGAATACTGAAATTGGTCCAGGTTACTATGCAACTAAGAAGCTGACGACGCGTTCGCTTTTTACCAGAACTGATATACAAGGGTTTATTAATAATATTCGGGCAGGCGCAATTGCCGGATGGAATAAATATGGTGTCTTACCTTCTGTTTCGGGAGCGCAAGCAATTCTTGAGAGTAGTTGGGGGCAATCATTGTTAGCAACAGATGCTAACAATTTATTTGGGATTAAAGGCGAGTATAACGGTCAGTTTTCAATCATGCCAACCCAAGAATTTGTTAACGGGCAATACATAACCGTTAATGCGAAATTTAGAAAATATCCAAGTTGGAATGAAAGCATTGAAGATCATGGGGATTTTTTAGCGTCTAATTCGCGATATAATAATTTACTTCATGTAACTGATTATAAAAAGGTGACTCGTCTTTTACAAAGCGATGGCTACGCGACCGCACCGACATATGCAACTAGTTTAAATCGAATTATTGAACAATATCATTTGTATGATTGGGATAATTCAGTAATTGATGTGAACTCGGCGGACTTAAATGCGGCAAGTGTTGAAGGAAATAAAATTCATATTAAGGGATGGCATGTTAACTCTAAAGCAGCAAATCAACAAAATAGTTTTTTATTCTTGTTAGACGCTAATACAAAAGCGGAAGTAAAACGTTATCGAATTCAAAGAAAAGATCGACAAGATGTTAAAAATACATTTCCCAATGTGACAACTGCATTAAATTCAGGGTTTGACGAGGAAATACCAGTTACTGATGATATGTATGGTCGGAAATTCGTTGTGATGTCTCGCTATTCTGGTGATGTTAACGGTAATTCAAATAACACTGATTATTTATTTAATAATGTTATTAGTTTTCCGGATTCAACGGCTTCACATTTAGATACTTTTAAAATTACTAATAATAAAATTGAAATTACAGGTTGGCACGCCTCGACGGCGTCGAGAACTGCGCAAAGTAGTTACTTGATTTTGATGAATGCATCAAATGGTCAAGAATATAAACGATATAAAATTACACGAAACGCGCGTCCAGATGTTCAAGCAGCCGTACCATACATCTATAATTCATTAAATAGTGGCTTTAAGTTGGAAATTCCAATTACAAGTGATATGCATGGTAAAACTTTCAAGGTTATTTCAAGATATGCTAGTCAAGATAACGAGCAAGGTAGTCTAAGTGATGCCAACTTTGATCAAACGATTGGCTTGAATGAAAATATTTCAAGCATCAATGATGGTTGGATGGACGCTCACATGCTGCATGTCAGAGGGTGGCATGCCATTGATGATATTGCTAATAAGCCATATCATACGTTGATTTTTATGGACGCTAATACCAATTCAGAATTATCTCGGACGACGGTCACTAATACGCAACAACCAGATGTACAACAGGCTTATCCTAATGTTGCTAATTCATTAAATAGCGGCTTTAGTGCTGATATTAATTTAACCGCTAAAATGAAGGGGAAAAAGATTTACGTTCTTAGTCGTTACTCTAAAACTGCAAATCCTAATCAAGACTTTATTGATTCACGATTGAGTCGAGATATTTCAACATTTTCAACAAATGAAAATGCTGAAAATGTGGGAAACATAGACGAATTGATTAGTAATGGTGCCACATTGAAAGCAAGAGGTTGGCATGCTGCTAATGCTACAAAAGGAAAGCAATACCATTTCTTGATTCTAATGGATCGAAACTCAAATCAAGAAATTAAACGTGTTAAAGTAACAAATGAAAAGCGAACCGACGTTCGCGCAGCAGTACCCTATTTATATAATTCCTTAAATAGTGGATTTAATACTGATATTCCAATTACTAATGATTTAAAAGGTAGATATATTTATGTTATTAGTCGGTATACTAGTGATTCTGCAGGAAACAAGGATGCCGTTGATTATTTAGGTAATAGAACGGCACTCATAAAATAAGTACTGTAGGAAATAGTGTTGATAATTAAATTATAGGAAGCTCAATTCATTAATGAATTGAGCTTTTTTATTTAGTAAAAAAGTACTATATATAGTTTTTTTGAATAAGATAAAGTTCAATGATTAAAATGTGATAAACTTAAGACTGAATGTTTAAATTTGGAGGGGGTTATATGATTCAAAGGAGTAAGCTAAAGGAATTTTTACATAATTATGGTTATTTAATTGTGTTTGTCGGTATATTGTTATTATTTAATGGAATAATTCAGTTAAACGGTAATGGACTTACACCTAATGAGGGGGGCGATGATAACTTTTTTAGAACTGTAGCTAATCAACAAGGCGTATTGCAGTTTGTTCACAGTCGTTATGAAACTTGGTCATCAAGAGTATTAATAGAGGGAACGTTATTCTTTTTTGTCACTCATACAGTTTTATGGCGTATTGTTAATTCGTTAGCAATTTTGATCATTATTTATGTTCCATACAGATCAATACTTAGAAATGATAACAAGGAACAAAATAGAAGATTGTTTCTATTGGCGGCCGGTGTTGTGGTGATGGGACCACTTGAACTGTTGTATAATACTGGTTGGATTGCGACTACTTTAAATTATTTATGGCCATTAGCGGCTATGGGTGTGACTTTAATTCCGATAATTGATAAGTATCAAGGACATTGCAGAAAACCTGTATTAGTTATCTTAGGAATTTTGCTAGCGTTATATGCTACTAATCAAGAGCAAGTTTGCGGTATGTTGATATTAATTTCTTCAGGACTCTTGATACATCAGCTGATTAATAAAAATTTAGACTGGTATACAGGATACTTATGGTTCTTAAGTTTGGCATCATTTATTTTTATAATGACTGCGCCGGGTAACATAGCCCGTAAAGAATCGGAAACTGCACATTGGTTTAGTGACTTTAATTCCTTAACCATTTTTAGAAAAGTAGAATTGGGATTTTCGGCGACTGCAAAGTCGTTCTTTTTAGAACCAAACATACTGTTAATTTTAACTACGATTTTACTAATTGTTATCACCATTAATAAAGAACAATTTATACCTGCAGCTGCAGCTGGAGTTGTCTTGTTGTTTAATTTAATGGTATTAAAACCTAGTGTTGCATTTGTTAAATTTCTGAAGTCATTCGGACAATATGGATCTAATTTTCAGCTTAGAGTAATAGGAACTTGGGTACCAGATGGTATTTTAATATTGTTGGTGGGGCTACTTTGCTTTTCAATGTATAAAGCATTAGACCAGTCGGAGTATAAAATATTGGCAATTATAGTAATGTTATTAGGAAGTATTTCCAGATTAGTAATGGGATTTACACCAACAATTTGGGTTTCAGGAATCAGAACATTTAGTTTTTTATATATGTCCATGATCATTGTTGCAATAATGTTAATTAAAGTTCTTTTGAGAATGAATTGGAAACAATCTAAATTGATAATAATGGGAATTGCCGCTACCGCTGTAGCGATGATTCTATTAAACTTTATAGCAGTTGTTTAGTGGAAAAATAAAGGAGTAGAGTATTGAGAATAGTAGATAGATTACGTAGAACAGATAATTACAAAAAAGTTATTATTATATTTTTTATAGGGTTGTTAATTTATAATTTATTAATTCCTAAGCCTGTAGGTGATGACACGAAGATGTTTTTAAAGGCAATTTCAGGGGGGGAATTTAAAAATAGGTTATTTCCATATTTAGCATACAGATATAATAACTGGAGTTCGAGAGTAGTTATAGAAATGTGGATTACGTTTGCAGTACAACATTTTGTATTATGGAAAATTCTTAATAGTTTTGTTATGACAGGACTTGTATATATATTAAATGTTTACTTTAACAAAAAAAGATCGATTAACGTTCTATTAATAACGGTTGTTTCAGTAATTGCAATGCCCAATAGATTTGTTTTTGAACCCGGATGGGTGGCTGATACAGGTAATTATTTATGGCCAATTACCTTTGCCTTATTTGCCTTTTTCCCGTTTTATCAGAAATTAACGAAGCAAAAGATAAATCCGTATAGCTATGTACTCAGTTTATTGGCGTTAATATTCGCAAGTAACCAAGAACAAGTTGGTATATGTGTTTTCGCATTAATGATTTTAATTATAGGATACTTAGTGGTTAATGGTGAAAAAGTATGGATATTAATGCCTAGTTGGATAATTAATATTTGTTTGCTGTTAGTAACAGTATTGTCACCCGGAAATAAAGTGAGATACAATATTGAATTGCATAGATTTCCAGAGTATGGACAAATTGGATTATTAAAGAAATTAGAAGTGGGATTCTCTTCTAGTGGAAGTGAGTTATTTTTAAACTTTAATATAATTGTCTGGTTGTTTTTTGTTGTGATGGTATTGCTAGCAAGATATAAAATAAAAGATAGAATGCTTAAAATGATTACTTACATGCCATTCATAACTAGTTCTATTTTTTATGTATTTAGTATGCATCGCGACAGCCATGGATGGACGGATAATATTGTAAATAATTTCTTTATTCAATTTACTAGTCTGGGAACTAAGCTTAGTATAAGTAATACGATAACGTGGGCACCAGATTTTTTAATACTTATTCTAATTATTTCATTGGTAGTTGGATTATGGAATTTAATTGATGATAAGAGAAAGGCTATATTTGCCATTGTTATTTCTGCTATGGGATTTCTATCCAAGTTTGTTATGGCTTTTTCACCGACCGTATGGGCTTCGGGAATACGAGTCGATATGATTTTATATTTTTCAGTAGTAATTGTTTTATTAATGTTGCTGAAAGAATATGAAACGGATAACAAAAAAGGGCTTGATTTGATTGTTAATTTTATGGTTCCCGCTGGTATTATTATAAATATCATTTATATAACGGCAATGCCATGGTAACAGTAATTAAACAACTTTTAAATGTTAGTTAGTAGTTAATATTATATGAAAAAGGCTTAGTTTGAAGTGAACCCCCGATATTGGACCAAAATCCAATATCGGGGGTTTTTATATTGACCAAATATTCTAAAACATTAAAAATAAAAGTTGTTCAGGATTATCTAACGTCACCCTTAGGTTATAAATTAATAGCGAGAAAATATGGTATTAAGAGTAACTCACTAGTTGTCTCGTGGGTTCAACGTTATAAGGCCTTTGGCCCAAAAGGACTGGATGTCCTATCACCCGAAAAAACATTTGATGGCTCATTTAAGATGAATGTTTTAAAATGGATGAAAACGAATAAGGCTTCTTATCCGAAAACCGCACTTCATTTTAATATCTCAAACGTCGGGACCATCTGGCAATGGCAACATATTTGGGAGACTGAGGGTGCTGATGCCTTATATCGTTCCAAAGGACGGCAAACAATTATGTCAGCTGATAAACAATCAAAAAAACGGCAACAAACAGAGTTAGAACGTCTTAAAGAAGAAAATGAATTACTACAAATCGAGAATGAATACCTAAAAAAATTAAGAGCCTTAGTCCAGGAAGAAGAAAACAACAAGCGCAAGTCATCCAAGAGCTAAGGCTTAAACACAAACTAGTAAAAATTCTAAAAATAGTTGGTATGGCCAAAAGTACGTATAATACATTACTAGTCATGAACCGAACGGTTCATATGACCAATCTGTTAAACAAACCATCCAAATAATCAAGAAGAATCATCCAGCGTACGGTTATCGTCGTGTAACTGGTGAATTACATCGTATGAATATCTTAGTAAATCATAAAAAAGTACTTGTCTTAATGCGAGAACTGCAATTACTATCAACTGCATTTAACAAACGTACTCGTAAATATAATTCATATAGAGGCAATGTTGGCACCGTTGCTAAGAACTTAATCAACCGTCGTTTCTTCACTGATCGTCCTTATCAAAAACTAGTAACAGACGTTACTGAAGTTCGCTGGGGAACCAAGACAATTGATGAACGCGCCTATTTCACATGTATTTATGATTTATTCTCAGGTGAAATTCTCAGCCATCAAGTTAGTAAACACTCTACTGTTGAATTTACTACAACTGTTTTGAATCGAGCAGTTAAGAAAATCTCTAAGAATTTAAAATACCGGACAACAGTACACTCAGATCAAGGATTTCAATACCAGCATCAAGATTGGACTCATATCTTGAAAGAACATCGCATTTTTCAAAGTATGTCTCGCAAAGCAACATGTTTAGATAATGCAGCAATGGAGAGCTTTTTCCATATTATGAAAGCCGAAGCTTTCTACCAGAAAGAAACCGATACTTATGAAACGCTAGTTTCACAAATATCGGTTTGGATTGATGATTATAATTTTTCAAGAATTAAAACAAAACTGGGTTGTAAAAGTCCGATTGAATATCGAATTTTTACAACCCAAAAAGCTGCTTAAAGTTTCGTCCAATATTTGGGGTTCACTTCAGTTCCTAAATTAATAGGATAAGCCTTTTTTATAGCAAGTTTTTAGTGGCAATGTTGTTATACGGCACTGTATAAAATAAAGATTTTAAATTGATTGAACATGAAAAGTCCCAGCGTAATTGTCATGGATAATTACGCTGGGGCTACATAAAAAATAAACAAACTAAATATGTTGTAGCTATTTAATCTTTTAAAAATTTATTTGCCGATTGGACAAATCCAACAGCACTCAAGAAACAAATAAACGGTATATATTGGAACAAGTATTTGGTACCACCAGATTCAAAAATTAATAAAAATAGTAACCCACCGAATAGCGTTAATGAAACGACTGAAAATTGCCAAGTTGGTGTTTTTAGGAGACCACAGAGCATAAAAAATAGCGTAAATAACCAAATTATTTGGATTATAAAATTAAAATTTGGTCTGAAAATACCGTGATCACTGTATATTTGCTGTATCTTATAGACTAATGTGTTATTTTTATCGTATTTAAATTTTGTCCACAAACCATCACGGTGATAACCAATTACGCCTGTATCTGTAATGTTGCTATACTTTTGAAGATAAAATTTAATTGTTTTTGAAAATCCCCGTTGTTTTGTACGTTCAGAAAAGGCATTTAAATCAACATTAATCATAGCGGACTTACTTTTTTGCTGTAATGTTAAATCAACATCTGCTTGGTTCCAAGTACCGTGAAGTGAATCCTTTATATCAGGGTTACCATAACTACCTAATAGTATAAAATGGGTTAGTGGAATTTCTTTAGATTGATCAATCCTAATAATATTTTGATTAGATATAAAAATGTTAAAAGTGAATAAAACTGTAATCATGGAAATCAAAAAGGAGGGGATACCCCAAAAAATGAATTGTTTAACTTTAGGTTGCTTAAGATTTACTAATATAAACATAAAAATTGCAATGCCAAAAATGATAGCGCTAGGTCTTATAAGATAACAAATTGAAAAAAAGATTCCAGATAATAAGAGATAGAGACTTATGTGAGTCCGAGTGGAGGATTGAAAGCCTATGAGTAAAAATAAAATTGAAATAAGCATAGGTAGAATACAATAGGTATCAGTATATGGAACTAGAAACAAAGGTTGAACGCCTGAATAGAACATAAATAAACTAGCTGCAAAGTAGCCAGTTGTAGTTGATTCAAATAGTTTTGTACCAACAATCTTGGTTAGTAAAGTGGAAGCCATTATAAAGAGGATATTAATAAATTGAAAAGTTTTGATATCTGTCCCAAATAGTTGACCAATGAAAAAGTTGAGAAAATAAATAAACCGATTATTTTTGTTTGAAGATAGGTAATTTGACATATTAGCAGCTTTAGGATGATCGATTCCTGATAAAAGGCCACCAGCATCAAAATTAGGAGAAGCCTTCAGATAGTGAAGTAAGAACAGTTGATATAAAAACACAGAGAGGAAGAGAATCCAAAAAATGTAAGATTCTTGCTTATGAAGTCCAATTAATATTGATTTTAGATATTTTTTTTTGACGAAGAGAATAGAAATAAAGAGTACGATAAGAAAATAAAATAAAAACTTAATAAATAGATTTGTTAGCTTATCTATCGATAAAATGTCAGATTGTAAAGAAAAAAATAATGATATACCAATTAAGATGACAAGAATGGTGTTGATAAGTTTGTAAAATATACGGTTAAACTTTGTATAAGACATTTTGGCTCCTTTTTATTGCTATAGTATTGAATTAGTATAACATTATTCTAAGATTCTTTTTTTATTAATTAGTAATACAGAAACTTACCTCACAAAGGTGTATTCGTAAAAATGGGGTATAAGAAAGGATTTGGACAGGAAGAGGTCTTTTAATTTAAAAGTAATTCTAGTATTATTAAAAAGAAGTGGCCTTATTTGAGCTATATTGATATTTATTCAATATTAAAACAAGTTAGCACTTTTAATAAATACATATCCTAATGGGGGAAAGAACTAGATAATTAGTTAGAAGGTGTCTTTTTTTAGATACGAAGACTTGAATGAGGAGAATTTGAATGAAATTAATTAATCGAATTGCAATTGCCATAATCATCTTATTGCAAGTATCTTTCTTCTCGATTATTGAAACCACACCGAGAATGTTTTTGCTAAACTCAACTGTTTATAAGACGTTAACAATATTTTTGGTGATGTGTTTATTGATCTTTAATATTATCTTTAATTTTGATAGATTAAATAAGCCGAGAAGATATCATTTTATATTGTTTGTGGTTATCTCAATAATGGCATATTTACTTGTCTTGTGGGGGTCGCAGTGTGCGTATCAACAAAGTGTATTGGTCACTTTAAAAAATAGTTATGTTTATTTTATGTTTGTTTTATATTTGGTATTGGTTCTTTTCTTTAATGATGAACGAGAAACTAACTTTTTGTTGCAAGTTGTTAAGTATGTGGGAGGCATTTATTCAGTAGTACTTATTGTACAAGCAGTCCTTTTCAACCGTGGAATTACATTCTTAGATTTTGGATCATATGGATTGAACCCAATTTATGATAGTTTTGGACCAATATTCCACTTCATTAGAATTGCAAACGCTGCTGATTTTATTTCTTTTGCAATGCTAGTTACAGGTGTTGATGTGCTAATTCATAAAGAGAAAAAAAGAATGTTAATCGGCATTGGGCTATTATTGATTGACTATTTATACATTGTATTTGTTTCAGGAACTCGAATGTATATGATTGCAGATATGCTAATTATCATGGCGATAGTTGTCATTGTCGCGGTAAAAAAATATAAAGGATTAATATTTGGGTTACTGACAGTTATGACGGTTGGTGGATTTATGGGAATTCCGTTAGTAATCAATTCATTTATTGGTGGAAAGCGAAAATTAAGTTTTGATATGAGACTTGGTGAAATACAGTATTATGCAGATAAAATTTTTCATAACGGCTGGTTCGGAATAGGTTTTCCAGATTCAAAAAGATATGATCAATTGTTGCACGGCCCGGCAAATAGTCATATTCTGATGGCAAATGCGAACTATTTTCTTGAAGATATCGGAATTTTAGGGATAGTTGTTGTTTTCGGAGTTTTAGGGTTAATAGGCTTGATTTATTTTGGTTACTTATTAGTAACTGCGTTTATCCAAGCACAAGGTCGGTATAAGCAGGCAATTTTGCTAATTATTTTGTACTTAGTATCAACTGCTGCAACATTATCATTATTGGATCCACAAAGAATATTCTATTTATTCTTTATTGTCTACTTAATTGAATACCTAACAAACCACGCGCCATCAAAAGATTTGGAGGAAATATAATGAATTTATCAGTACATTCACATAGTGTAAAAGGATTATTAAAGGGAATGCTAAACTCATGGCGATTATTTGTTGCGACATTTGTTGTCTTGACACTTATTCTCGAAGCGGGAACATATGTCTACTCTCGTAGAGGGGTTGCTACAAACACTTATAGTGCGACTTCTAAAGTATTATTGACACCGAATAATAAGAAAACACTTGATGGTGGTAGCTTACAATTGTATTTAAATACTGAAAAGGCAATGATTGGATCAGAATCTTTTGCGAACTATGTTTCAAAACAAGTGACTGCAAAAGAAAAATTTTCTAAGTCTGAAGTTACTAATTACCAAATTGAAAGTGAAAATGGCACTTCAATTTTGAGTATTACAGCAACAGCTAATTCTGCTCAAAAAGCAAAACAGATTAGTAATTTTGTTTTAGAAGTGGTAGCCAATGCTTCAAGTGAGCAGTTACAAGGTGGTAATGCTACCGTGGTTGAAACAGCTGAAACAGCTAAGGTATTAGGTGGACAAAGTAATCGTAAGTTGTACGTTGTTGCCGGGTTAATGGCAGTAATCTTAAGTTTCATGGTTCTCTTTATTCGGGTATATTTCGATAATCGAATTTATGATTTTGAGATCGTTAAGATTGCCTTTCCAACAGCTGTTTTTTATGAACCAGCAGATGAAAATGAGTTTAAAAAGAATATTGCACGAATTTTTAAGGGGATAAAACAAAATGAAAACACGGTAAAAACAGATATTACAATCTTTGATGGTTTTTCAAAAATTATGGGACTGTTAAATGTGGAGGGCACTACTAATGTTTATAGTAATCAAAAATTAGCAATGCCAGAAGGCATGACTCAAATGAGTTTAGATAGCTTATATGAACAGCACGATGCAAACTTGAATGTCATTGATGCAACTGAGAAAGTGGCAATGGGTTTAAGTGAAACTCAAATTTTAGTATTTAATGAAAATGATTGTACTAAGAAGCAAGTATTGAAAGTGCTGCAAGAACTTAAGCAAATTTCCAATCTCAAACTAGTTGTTATTGGTTTAAAGTGAGGCCTTAAATGGAGAAATTAGTTGTAGTCATTGTTACTTATCGTCGTAATTTTACAGATACGCCAAGTGCTAATCTATTATTAAAGCAAGCTAGAGATAACCAAATAACGTTGGTGATTTATGATAATGAAAAAGTTGGTGCTAAAGTTATAGGCAAGAATATTATTAACATTCAAAATAATAGTAATGAAGGGTTAGTAAAAGGATACAACGTTGCATTAGAAGTTGCTAAAGACAAGGGTGCTCAATGGTTATTATTGTTAGATCATGATACGAAACTATCCACGGATTATTTTGATGAACTCTTTGCCAGATTAGATTCGAAGCAACCTGTTAAAGCAATTTTGCCAACAATCATTAGTAATGAAATAATTGTGTCTCCTTTAGAGTCGGATAAATATATTTCGTTAAGGACAAGTCAAGTGCTGCAACCGGGACAATTTAATGGTCAACTAATGGCTATTAATTCTGGAAGCACATTATCTGTCGATGCTTTACAATCAATCGGCGGTTTTAACGAAGCCTTCCCACTTGATTTTCTAGATCATTGGCTGTTCTGGCGGCTTAACCAAATTGATCAGCCTTATTTAATTTTGGAGACACAGCTTAAACATTCATTATCAGTGCAAACACCAAGTGCAATGTCGACAACGCGATATGCTAGTATTTTAGCGGGTGAAGCGTTGTACTATAGCCAATACAATCTCGATGAATTCAGTAACTATCGAAAACATCTAATGTTAAGAAGTGCTAAACAATTCCTGAAGTTTAAGAATCGACAGTTATGGCGAATGTCGCTCAAAACACTTATTCAATTGAGAAGGGGTAAATAAATGATTTCTGTTTGTATGGCAACTTACAACGGGCAACGCTCAATTCGTAAACAGTTGCAATCAATTATTGAACAGCTATCGGCTGATGATGAAATTATTATTGTCGATGATTCTTCAACAGATGAGACAGTGGCGATTATTGAAGCAATGTTAGCAGAGCATCCTGTTGCACATCAGATCATTGTTAATGACAACAATAGAGGGCCAATTGGTAGTTTTGAGGTAGCACTTCAAAAAGCTAATGGAGACTATATTTTCTTGTCAGATCAGGATGATATTTGGTTTGATAACAAGGTATCGACTGTGATGCAGGCATTTAAAGCTGGTGCTCAATTGGTGGTTCATGATGGGACAGTAGTGGACGGTGAAGGTAATGTGATTGATACATCTTGGAATCACTATAATCACAATCAAACAACACAATCGATTATGAGTAATATTGTTAAAAATGGCTATACGGGTGCGATGATGGCTTTTACTAAGCAGGTCAAAGAAGCCGCTTTACCATTTCCTAAATCCATAGTGATGCATGACCAGTGGCTATTTCAGGTTAGTAAATTAAGAAAACTTAAGATAATGTCCATTGACGAGCCGTTAATGTATTATGTAAGACATGGTAATAATGTCACTGGTATGCGTAAAAGAAAGAAGTCAGAACAATTAATTGATCGCTTAAATATGGTAAAATGTCTAATGTATGTAAATAGAAAGTGAGGCTTTAATAATGAAAGGTATTATTCTAGCAGGCGGTTCTGGGACACGTTTGTATCCCATCACACGCGCTTTATCAAAACAATTGATTCCAATCTATGACAAACCAATGATTTACTATCCAATGTCAGTGCTCATGTTGGCCGGGATTCAAGATATTATGATTATCTCAACCCCAACTGACACACCACGTTTCAAAGAGTTATTTGGCAACGGCAATGATTTGGGGTTAAACATCGAATACGCCGTTCAAGAACAACCCAATGGTTTGGCAGAAGCTTTCGTGATTGGGGCGGACTTCATCGGCGATGATTCAGTATGCTTAATCTTAGGTGACAATATCTATTATGGTGGTGGCCTTTCAGAAATGCTCCAAAGAGCGGCTCAAAAAGAATCAGGCGCAACCGTTTTTGGTTATCATGTGAATGATCCAGAACGCTTTGGCGTTGTTGATTTTGATGAAAATATGCATGCTAAATCAATCGTTGAAAAGCCAGAACATCCGGCAAGTAACTATGCGGTGACGGGGTTATACTTCTACGACAACCAAGTTGTCGACATTGCAAAGAATATTAAACCTTCACCACGTGGCGAACTAGAAATTACAGACATCAACAAAGCGTATCTTGAAAAAGGCCAGCTAGATGTTGAATTAATGGGCCGTGGGTTTGCTTGGTTAGATACTGGAACCCACGATTCATTACAAGAAGCCAGCAGTTTTATTGCGACCGTTCAAAAACGGCAAAACTTGAAAGTGGCGTGTCTAGAAGAAATTGCTTACCGCATGCATTACATCGATAAGGCAAAAGTGATTGAATTGGCACAACCACTCAAGAAGAACGACTACGGCCAATATTTATTGCGATTAGTAAAAGAAGATTAGGGGTAAGTAATCATGGGTAAGTTAAAAGTCACAACAACTAAATTACAAGACGTTAAAATTATTGAACCAGCCGTCTTTGGTGATCATCGTGGATTCTTTACAGAATCTTATTCAGATCGCGATTTCAAAGAAGCGGGCATCGATATTGATTTCATTCAAGATAATCACTCACTTTCAACGCAAGCAAGCGTTTTACGAGGTTTACATTTCCAACGCGGCAAAGCTGCGCAAACGAAATTAATTCGCGTAGTGACTGGGGCTGTCTTAGATGTCATTGTTGACGTTCGTGCAGGTTCACCAACTTACAAACAATGGGAAGGGTACATCCTTTCTGCCAGCAATCACCGTCAATTACTTGTTCCAAAGGGCTTCGCCCATGGCTTTGTCACTTTGACGGATAACGTTAACTTCTTGTATAAATGTGATGGCTACTATGATGCAGAAGCTGACGGCGGTATTTCATTCAAGACACCAGAATTAAACATTGATTGGCCAATTGATTTTGACCAAGCAATTACGTCTGAAAAAGATGCCAACCAACCAACCTTTACTGAATTTGAAAAAGATAATCCGTTTGTTTACGGTGAAATTTAAGGAGATCAACACACTATGAAAAATATTATTGTTACTGGTGGGGCCGGCTTTATCGGTTCTAACTTCGTGCATTATGTGGTGAATAACCACCCAGAAGTTCACGTGACGGTTTTAGATAAATTAACTTACGCTGGGAACCGTGCGAACTTGGCCGGTTTACCAGCAGACCGTGTGGAATTAGTTGTTGGCGATATTTGTGACGCTGAATTAGTCGATAAGTTAGTTCAAAAGACAGACGCAGTTGTACACTATGCTGCCGAAAGTCACAACGATAACTCTCTAAAGGATCCTTCACCTTTTATTCAAACGAACATCATCGGTTCATATACGTTGATCGAAGCTTGTCGGAAGTATAATGTGCGTTATCACCACGTTTCAACTGATGAAGTATACGGTGATTTACCATTGCGTGAAGACTTACCAGGACACGGCGAAGGCGTTGGTGAAAAATTCACCCCTGAAACGCGCTATAACCCAAGTAGTCCTTATTCATCATCAAAGGCGAGCTCAGACTTGTTAGTCCGGGCATGGGTGCGTTCATTCGGCCTACAAGCAACTATTTCAAACTGTTCAAACAACTATGGTCCTTACCAACACATTGAAAAATTCATTCCACGTCAAATTACCAATATTTTAAGTGGGATTCGACCAAAACTTTACGGTTCAGGTCAAAATGTGCGTGATTGGATTCATACGAATGATCATTCAAGTGCCGTTTGGGCAATCCTAACCAAAGGTAAAATCGGTGAAACTTACTTAATCGGTGCCGACGGCGAACAAAACAACAAAGATGTTTTGGAATTAATCTTAGAATTAATGGGGCAACCCAAAGATGCTTATGATCAAGTTAAAGACCGCCCAGGTCATGACTTACGGTATGCCATCGATTCAGCGAAATTACGTGAAGAATTAGGTTGGCAACCAGAATTCACTGATTTTAAATCAGGCTTACAACATACCATCGACTGGTATCGTGACAATGAAGACTGGTGGCAAGCAGAAAAAGCAGCCGTGGAAGCCAATTACGCTAAAAACGGTCAATAGGATTAAACAAAGGCAGTGCTAAAGCATTGCCTTTGTCTTTAGATAAAGTGAGGAAGCACATGATTTTTAATTATTTATATAATATGCTTTATCAGATTTTCGTTTTGATTGTTCCGCTAGTGACAATGCCTTATATTTCCCGGGTTATCGGACCAACCGGAATTGGTGTTAACACCTTTACTTATGCCATTACACAATATTTTATTCTTTTCGGGACTTTGGGTGTTAATTTGTATGGTAGTCGAGAGATTGCTTATCGTAGAGGTGATAAACATAAACTCAGTAAAGCCTTTTGGGAGATTGAAACGTTACTAATAACATCAATTACGATTGCGACCGTTGCATTTTTAGTTTATGTTTGGTTTTCAAAAGAATATCAAATGTACTATCTAGCGCAAGGTGTTGCACTGGTTGCTGTTGCATTTGATATTTCTTGGTTTTTTATGGGCTTAGAAAATTTCAAAGTAACGGTCACTCGGAATATTTTGGTTAAAGCCATCTCTTTAGTATTGATTTTCACGTTAGTTAAGAGCAAAGATGATTTATTCATCTATATTCTGATTACATCACTGTCAGTATTAATCGGAAATATCACATTGTGGCCGTATTTACGAAAACAAGTGACAATGATTAAGTTCTCTGAATTATCACCTATAACACACTTAAAACCATCATTAGTTTTATTCATTCCACAAGTTGCGATTAATGTTTATGCGCTACTGAATAAACCGATGTTGAAAATTTTTGATTCGATTCAAGGCACAGGATTTTTCGATAGTTCAGATAAAATTATTAAATTATTAGTCGCCTTACTGACTTCTTTAGCAACAGTTGTGATGCCTCGTGTGGCGAACAGTTTTATTAACGGGGATAATGAACAAATTGAACGCTTATTACGAAAAAGTTTCGATTATATCTCATTCTTATCGATTCCCTTGATGTTCGGATTGGCAGCAGTTTCTAAAAGCTTCTCCATTTGGTTCTTTGGACAAGAATTTGCGCCCGTTGGACAAGTATTACTGATTCAGTCAATGGTCATTCCAATCATTGCATGGGCAAGTATTACTGGGAATCAATATCTATTACCAACCAATCACAACAAGGAGTACACGATTTCAGTAATCGCTGGAGCAGTTGTTAACTTGATTTTAAATATTCCATTGATTATTAAGTTTGGTGTGTTTGGCGCGACGGTTTCTACTATTATTGCTGAATTAGTTGTTACAGGAATTCAAGTATATTACGTTGGCCAAGAGTTCTCTATTCGAATGTTATTTAAGGGGGCATGGCGCTATTGGGGTGCAGGGATACCGATGTTTGTTATCGTGTATTTATTAGATGCTCGCTTACCGATTTCTTTAGCTAGCCTAGTTATGGAAGTTATGTTAGGAATTTGTATATATTTTGTATTGTTGATTGCCATGAAAACACCAATCTTGAAAGATATCTACCAAATGCTAAGAAGTCGAATAAAACGTGTATAATAGTTTACAAAATAGCTTAATTTAGATAAAGGTCGTGACGATTATTAAACCGAGAGTTGCTGTTATTATTTTAAATTATAACAACCCAACAGATACAATCAGTTGTTTGCAAAATATCCGTGAAATCGATTATGATAACTTTCAAACAATCATCATTGATAATCATTCGACGGATGATTCTGTTAGTCGGATTAAGGACGCTTTATTGCCTTCCGAATTATTTATCAAAGCGCCAATTAATAAAGGCTATGCGGCCGGTAATAATTTAGGTATTAAGAAAATGCAAAATCAAGGAACAGATTATTTTTGTATTTTAAACAATGATGTTGAAGTAAGTCCGAATTTTCTTGATATTTTAGTAACAAAGATGACTGAAAATCCTAATTTAGGAATTGTAGGACCTAAAATCTGTGATTTTGATAACCGAGATTTGGTTCAAGCAACGGGATCCATTGTAGATATGAATTTTGGTCGTGCAACCGAGTTGAATAAGAATCAACCTGTAAGGGAAGTGGCCTCTGAAGTGATTAGTTGTGATTACGTTGGTGGGGCCTGTATGGTAGTTCGAAGTAAAGTAATTGAGCAAGTTGGATTGATTCCTGAAGATTATTTCCTATTTTATGAAGAGAATGAGTGGTGTGCTAAAGTAAAACAAGCAGGGTATCAAATTGCTTGTGTGACAGACGCAACTGTTTACCATAAGGGTTCTCATACGATTAATCAAATTAGTGGCTTATCAGAGTACTTTATGTATCGTAATTTGGTTATTTTTGTAAATCGAAATGGTTCCTTCAAGAATAGAATAATTTTCTTAACTTATTTCATCGGTTTTTGCTTTAAATCGTTGTTATTTAAGAAGCATGGTGGTCGATTCTTCTGTTACTTCTGGGATGCTATCACAGGAGTAAATCGTTATCAATATTTGCAGAAATGACGAGGGGATATTGAAGTGGAACCTAATGTAAGTATTATTATTCCCGTTTATAACGGTGAAAAGACAGTTGAGAGAGCGATTCGATCATGTTTAAATCAAACTTATCAATCGCTAGAAGTATTAGTAGTTGACAATGGTTCTGTAGATCAGTCTACTCAAATTATTGAGAATTTGAGTAGAGTTGATAAGCGCGTTAAGCTTGTAAAGTTAACCAAAAAGGGTCGAAGTAATGCACGCAATGTAGGTTTGAATCAGACCAAAGGAAAATTTATTCAGTTTTTGGATGCAGATGATGAGTTGCTACCTCATAAAATTGAAGCAGCAGTCAATTTTTTAGAAGCGCATGCTGCTTGTTTTGCATATGGAACTGGAATCGAATATGTAACTAATAAAGGTTCTATAATTCGAATTCCTGACACCAGCAATAATATTGAATTACTGATTCATAATATATTTCCAATTAATACGCTTGTTTTTCGGAAAAATCCAATTCGTTTTGATCGAATGATTGAATTTGATGAAGATTGGTTGTATTGGGTGGAGTTATTTAAAGATAACATGTCAGGTGTTACAATGACGCCAGAAATCGGGGCACGGGTGCATGTAACTGGTGAAAATACAATGAATGACACCAGTCGCATGTTATACTATGAAATTTTAATCCGAGGTATCATTCGCCAGAAATATCCAATCTCAAACGGCATATTATTGAAAACCGATGTTAAAAAGATGTTAATGCTAAATAGTTTGGCCCATTTTGGTAATATTACGAATAGTCAGTACGATGAAGCGGCTAAATATTTTATGAACCTAAACAAGGTAGCGAAGGTGTTATATACAATACCTATTATTCGAAGAAAAACTAATCAAGGTGTTAATGGTATTCTAGAAAAACAAACCTATCAAGGGTAAAATTTAGAAAGATAGAGGGCAATTTTACTATGAAAATTTTAATCACTGGTGCAAATGGTCAATTAGGGACCGAATTACGACATTTATTAGACGAAAACCAAATCGAATATGTGGGGACAGATGCAGCCGAATTAGACATTACTAATGCAGACGCAGTCACAACATACTTTGAAAAGAACAAGCCTGAATTGGTTTATCACTGCGCAGCTTATACAGCTGTCGATGCTGCTGAAGAAGAACCTGGCAAGTCAATCAATTACAAAGTGAACGTGGTTGGAACGCAAAACATTGCCAATGCTGCTGAAGCAATCGGCGCAACGCTTGTTTACATTAGTACGGATTATGTCTTTGATGGTACGAATGATCAAATGTACACAGAAGAAACCCCAGCTGCACCTAAGAATGAATATGGTCGCACAAAATTGGCTGGTGAAGAAGCCGTTGCAAATACAATGAGCA
Organism: Latilactobacillus sp. VITA-14; assembly: GCF_046580785.1. Lineage (NCBI taxonomy): Bacteria > Bacillati > Bacillota > Bacilli > Lactobacillales > Lactobacillaceae > Latilactobacillus > Latilactobacillus sp. VITA-14. The sequence continues at coordinate 46,589 of NZ_JBJKTM010000009.1, read as the reverse complement.
AATACTACATCATCCGGACTTCATGGGTCTTTGGTGAATATGGTAAGAACTTCGTTTACACGATGTTAAATCTTGCGAAGACGCATGATCATTTAACGGTTGTGAGTGATCAAGTCGGTCGTCCAACTTGGACCCGGACGTTGGCTGAATTCATGTTATACGCTGTTCAAAACGACGTGCCGTATGGCTTGTATCAACTTTCAAATGACAATTCATGTACTTGGTATGAATTTGCGAGCGAAATCTTGAAGGATAAAGACGTAGAAGTGAGTCCGGTAACATCAGACGAATATCCTCAAAAAGCATTCCGTCCAAGACATTCAATCATGGATTTAACGAAGATCAAGGCAACTGGATTCGAAGTACCAACCTGGCAAGATGCATTACAAAAATTTATGGCAAAAATTGATTAGGATGAGATGATGAGTAATAATCTGGATAAAACGGTGACGATTAGTATTGTGACCTATAATAGTCAATACGTCTTTAAGACGTTAGATAGTATCAAGGCAACTGTCTTGGGGCAATACCCGGTAAAAGTATTGGTTCATGATAATGGGTCAACACCTGGGTATTTGGCGCAATTAAAAGCCTATGCTGCAGATGATGTTGAAATCATTGAAGGCCAAGAGAATCTTGGGTTCGGTCATGGGCATAATGCCAACCTGAAGCTGACGGCATCCGATTATTTTCTGATTTGCAATCCGGATATTATTTTAAATCAAAACGCATTTGAACAGATGTATCGGATTTTAGCGGATCAAGATGCTAATGATAGCTTAGGGATGCTAACGCCGAAGATTGTTGGTCCGGATGGTACGACCCAACATTTAGTACGGCGGAAGCTAGATGTCTTCGATTATATGCTGCGCTTTGTACCTTTTAAATGGGTTAAGAAGCTATTTGAAAAACGCTTGGCGGCTTATGAATGCCGGAATTTAACGGATCGACGGCAAGTGATTCAATATGGATCTGGTGCGTTCATGTTTACGCGGACTGATGTGATTCGGGCTATTGATGGTTTCGATGAACGCTTCTTTATGTATTTCGAAGATAATGACCTTTGTGATCGAATTAACCAAAGCGGTCATACGATTTTATATGTACCAGATGCGGTTGTCACTCATTTTTATGGAATGGCATCCCACCGCAGTTTCAAGGGATTTAAGATCTTCTTGAAGTCCATGGCACAGTATTTTAATAAATGGGGTTGGCGTTTCTTCTAGTCTCAAACAAAAAAGACGGTTTTCTACCGTCTTTTTTTGTATGCCTCTTTTATTTTATGATATAGTTATACCAAATATATCTCTAATTAGGAGCTTAACATGCCAAACTTATACCCTGATGACAGTCTTTTGTTGCATACAGACTTGTATCAGCTGAATATGATGCTTACTTACTTTAAAAAGGACTTGCACAATCGCACAGCAGTTTTTGAATGTTATTTCAGAAAATTACCATTCGAAAATGGTTACGCAATTTTTGCTGGTTTAGAACACATCGTGAATTATCTAGAAAACTTACACTTCACCGAAAGTGACATCGCTTATCTACGTGATGAGGTGGGGTATCCAGCTGATTTTCTTGATTATTTAGCCAATCTTGATTTTGATTTAACAATTCGTTCAGCAGTTGAGGGCGAATTGGTTTTTGGGAATGAACCGATTTTACAAATCGAAGGGCCATTGGCGCAATGTCAGTTAATTGAAACGGCCTTGTTAAACATCATCAATTATCAAACACTAATCGCTACGAAAGCTGCACGGATTAAGTCCGTTGTCGGTAAGGATCCTGTTTTGGAATTCGGGACGCGCCGTGCCCAAGAAATGGACGCTGCCTTATGGGGCACTCGTGCCGCTTATATCGGCGGTTTTGACGCTACAAGTAACGTACGTGCTTCAAAGATTTTTGGGATTCCAGCCAGTGGGACGCATGCGCATTCACTCGTGCAAGTCTATCGCAATGATTATGAAGCATTCCGCGCTTATGCTGAAACGCATCACGATTGTGTTTTCTTGGTGGATACGTATGACACCCTCAAAAGTGGTGTGCCAAGTGCGATTCGGGTCGCTCAGGAATTTGGTAGCAAGATTAACTTCCAAGGGGTGCGGATTGATAGTGGCGACATGGCCTATATTTCAAAACGCGTGCGCCAACAATTGGACGAAGCCGGTTTTACCGATGCTAAAGTTTACGCTTCAAATGATTTAGATGAAAAGACCATCCAAAACTTGAAGATGCAAGAAGCCAAAATTGACGTTTGGGGTGTCGGCACGAAATTGATTACGGCTTATGATCAACCCGCGCTAGGGGCTGTCTATAAGCTTGTTTCGATTGAAAACGGCGACGGGAAGATGGTCGATACCATCAAGCTTTCAAGTAATGTTGAGAAAGTTTCCACACCAGGGCGCAAGCAAGTTTGGCGAATCACTAAAAAAGTTGATGGTAAATCTGAAGGGGATTACATTACGCTTTGGGATGAAGATCCACTGGAACAAGATTCAATTTATATGTTCCACCCAAATTACACGTACATTAATAAAACTGTGACGGACTTTAATGCGCGGCCAATTCTACGGACGATTTTTGAACACGGGCAACGCGTTTACAAATTACCCGAACTTGGCGCGATTAAGAAGTTCTGTAGTGAAAATCTCGACTCGTTATGGGATGAATACAAGCGGGACTTGAACCCGCAAGATTACCCAGTTGACCTTTCACAACGCACATGGGATCACAAAATGGCCCAAATCAGAAGAGTCAAAGAAGAAGTCCAAAATCAGAGTGGTTCATTCAACGGTTAGCTTTTGAGTATAGTGAAGTCTGGTGAATAAGTGCGCTAGCGCTTATTTGCCGGACAAAGCTGTTGAAGGAAGCGCGTTTCAAAAAAGTTAGCAATCTAACATTTAAAAAAGGTGGTATTTAATCATGAGACATTTACAAGCTGAAATTATCGCGGCCTTAAAGACCCAACCTACAATCGATCCGAAAGCGGAAATTCGACGGTCAGTTGATTTTCTAAAAAATTATTTAAAAAAGAATACATTTTTAAAAACATACGTCCTCGGGATTTCTGGTGGCCAAGATTCAACATTAGTCGGTGCTTTAGCTGAACAAGCGGTCCGTGAGATGCGTGCTGAAACGGGTGATGAAACCTATCAATTCATCGCTGTTCGATTACCATATGGTGAACAGGCAGACGAATCGGATGCAATGGCTGCCATTGATTTCATGCAAGCGGATCAGGTCCGGCGTGTGAATATCAAAGCGTCAGTGGATGCAATGGTTCAAGCACTGGCGGAAACAGAAGTGACAGTCAGTGATTTTAATAAAGGTAATATCAAGGCACGTGTGCGGATGATTGCGCAATACGGTATCGCTGGTGAAATGAAGGGTGCGGTTTTAGGCACGGATCATTCTGCTGAATCAATTACCGGTTTCTATACGAAGTTCGGTGATGGTGGTGCTGATCTCGTACCGATTTTCAGATTAGATAAGCGTCAAGGCAAAGCGATGCTGGCGGAATTAAAGGCACCAAAACACCTTTACGAAAAGATTCCAACCGCCGATCTTGAAGAAGACCGCCCAGCATTGCCAGATGAATTAGCACTCGGTGTCACTTATAATCAAATTGATGATTATTTAGAGGGTCGTGAAGTGGCAGAAGAGGCTGCTACCAAGATTGAAAAGTGGTACCAAAAGACAGCGCACAAGCGGCATTTACCAATTACTGTTTTTGATACATTTTGGCGTTAATCGGCTGGATTTTGTTTATCCGCTAAATTAATTGGACGTCAGAATAATGTTTTACTTGCGTTTTAGATTGGTTCTGTCTTATAATTAGTTTAACGATAAGGGAGTAACTAGCAGCTTGTCTGCGATAACGCCACCAACAAGGCAATATTCTGGTGTTATCTTAATTAGTGAGACTTATGGGGGATTCTTTGAATTCTCTATAGGTCTCTTTTTTTACCCCGAAATCTATCTATAGGAGGCACGACAATGACAGATCAACCAAGTTCATTCTTTACCCAATCAACGGATGAGACTTTAAAAAGTTTAGCCACAACAACTGATGGGCTAACGCAAGACCAAGTTGCTGAACGACTCGCTAAATACGGGCGTAATCAGTTGACTGAGACTAAACGAAAAAGCTTGTTCGTTCGTTTTTTAGAACAGTTCAAAGATTTCATGATTATCGTCTTATTAGTAGCGGCAATGATTGCCGGCTTTTTAGCACATGAATGGCCAGATGCGATTATTATTCTCGCCGTTGTTATCTTGAATGCCGTTTTTGGTGTTTTCCAAGAAGCCAAAGCGGAACAAGCAATTGATGCTTTAAAAGAGATGGCAACCCCGGACGCACATGTACGCCGTAACGGGCAGATTGTTAAAATCAAGAGTGAAGAACTGGTTGTCGGTGATATCGTGCTATTAGAAGCGGGCGATATCGTCCCAGCTGATTTACGCTTGTTAGAATCAGCGGCTTTGAAGATTGAGGAATCGGCTTTGACGGGTGAATCGGTGCCGGTCGATAAGACTGTTGCAACGTTAACCGATCCTGAAAGTGGGATTGGCGATCGGACCAACATGGCATTCATGAATAGTAATGTGACTTACGGTCGTGGTGTCGGGGTTGTGACGGGCACTGGGATGCAAACTGAAGTTGGTAAAATTGCTGGGATGTTAAATCAAGCTGGTGAAACCACAACGCCATTGCAAATGAATTTAAGTCAACTTGGTAAGAGTTTAACGATTATGATTTTAATCATTGCGGCTGTTGTATTTGTGGTCGGCTACTTACGCCACGCGCAATCACCAATTAATATGTTATTAACCTCAATCTCATTAGCGGTTGCCGCAATTCCAGAAGGATTACCGGCAATTGTGACGGTTATTTTAGCCCTTGGGACACAGAAGATGGTTAAACGAAATGCGTTGGTACGGAAGTTACCTGCTGTGGAAACACTGGGGAGTACCGACATTATTGCGTCCGATAAAACTGGGACGTTAACGATGAATCAAATGACGGTAGAAAAGATTTTTACCAATAATCAGTTGCAAGAAGCATCAGCCGACTTGGCAAGCGATGATTTAGCGTTAAGCATTATGAACCTTGCCAACGATACGAAAATCACAGAGGATGGCCAGTTAATTGGTGATCCAACGGAAACGGCTTTAATTGCTTATGGGCGTGATAAAGGCTTCGTGATTCAAGATGCCCTAGCAGCAGCACCACGCGTGGGTGAAGTGCCGTTTGATTCAGAACGGAAGCTGATGACAACGATTCATCAAGCCAAAGATGGTCAACTATTGATGACCACCAAGGGTGCACCGGATGAATTACTCAAACGCGTGAGTCATTTTATTGATGCCAATGGCGATGTTCAACCGTTAGATGAAGATGAACGCCAATTTTTACTCAAAACAAACCACGATTTAGCTAAACAAGCGTTACGTGTCTTGGCATTAGCGTATAAACCGTTAGATAGCTTACCAGCAACAATTGATCCGACGATTGAAGATGAGTTAATCTTTGCTGGTTTAGTCGGGATGATTGATCCAGAACGACCAGAAGCCAAACAAGCTGTAACTGATGCGCATTCAGCAGGGATTCGGACGTTAATGATTACCGGTGATCACCGTGATACTGCAGAAGCCATCGCCCTTCGTTTAGGGATTATCACACCTGAACAAGATGCGGATGCGGCCGTTGTGACAGGTGCCGAACTGGATCAAATGGATGACGAGACATTTGCTAAAAAAGTCAGTCAGTACGCAGTTTATGCGCGAGTTGCGCCAGAACATAAGGTGCGGATTGTTAAAGCTTGGCAAAAACATGGTAAAGTCGTTGCGATGACCGGGGATGGTGTCAATGATGCGCCAGCCTTGAAGTCCGCAGATATCGGGATTGGGATGGGGATTACCGGGACAGAAGTATCAAAAGGCGCCAGTGATATGGTGCTTGCCGATGATAACTTCTCAACGATTGTCGTGGCTGTTAAAGAAGGTCGTAAAGTCTTTGCCAACATTCAAAAATCAATTCAATATTTATTGTCAGCTAACCTAGGTGAAGTCCTTACCTTATTCATGATGACGATTTTAGGCTGGCAAATTCTGCAACCGGTGCACATCTTATGGATTAACTTAGTGACGGATACATTCCCAGCGATTGCGTTGGGGGTTGAGCCCACTGAACCGGGGATTATGAATCAAAAACCACGTGGGCGCAAGTCAAACTTCTTCTCCGGCGGTGTCTTCCAAGCGATTATCTATCAAGGTCTCTTAGAAGGTGGGATTACGCTTGGTGTGTATGCCTTAGCGATTACGTACCCAGTGCATCAAGCGAGCGGCTTAGCACATGCTGATGCGTTAACGATGGCCTATGCAACGTTAGGGATGATTCAACTCTTCCACGCGTTTAACGTGAAGTCAGTGCACCAATCAATCTTTACAGTTGGCTTTTTCAAGAATAAAGCTTTCAACTGGGCTGTCTTAGCTTCATTCCTCCTGTTAGCCGCAACGATTATGGTACCTGGCTTAAACGGCCTATTCCACGTGTCACATCTCGATATTCACCAATGGGGAATTGTCCTAGCAGCCTCATTCTCATTGATTGTGATTGTGGAAATTGTGAAGTTCTTCCAGCGGAGAATGGCTAAATAATTTGTTGCCAACCTTGTAAAGTGCTTGTCAATTAAACTATAATAAAGGTGATTAAATAACTTTTATGTTAGTGAGTTTTGTAAGGAGGATTACGTATGCAAATATTCTTACAGTTTCTGATATCACTTTTCATCTTTGGTGGTCTGGAACGGATTACTCACGTTCAAAATAATTGGTTGTTGAGTTTCTTACTTTATTTAGTTATTTTCGCTTGTATCGACTTATTGACAAAGTTAATGTTTGGTCAGTCGTGGACGAGTAGAATGTTGAAGAGAAGATAGGTAATAATCGACGCTAGTGACAAACGAGATTTTGTCGCTAGCGTTTTTTTAATGAGGTAAATGTCCTTTGATGAACTAAGCATGCCTTTTCTATTAATGACACATGCTTTAATATTTTAATTGCAAGCCGATTGGGAAATTAGTATACTAAACCATAGGAAACTAGGAGGATGGACATGAATAAAACGCAACAAAAGCTTGCCAAATACGGCCAAGCTGTCAACGATTTAATCGATAATACTGAAAAAGTACAAGAAGGGATGAGTAAGTATTTCACCCCTTTAAAAGCAGCCGTTGCTGATGGTAAGTTAGCCGAAATGAGCGAACAAGACTATCAAAAGACAGCACAAATCTTCAGAGATGGTGTTGATCAATATCACGAATTCTTAGCACAATTCAAAACAGTTGTTGCGCCCGCTCGTTTGATGGGGAACAACCAACGTTTAATCGGTGCTTACGCTGATTTCATTCAAGGCTGTGAAGATTTAATTACAAGCATGCATGATGATCAAACCGTTGATATGCAAGCTTTTGCAGCTTCAGAAATGAATCAAGACAAAGCAACGGAACGGATTTCTAAATACATCCAAAATATTTCAAGAATCGCTTAGGGCGAAAGTTGACAGTTCCCAAGTCGGGGGCTGTTTTTTTAATTGAAGCAAAAGGAGTGCAATCAGATGCCTGATATTCAAAATCTTGTGATTCAACAATTAACACAGTATGGACCACAACAAATCAAAGCAACGTTAGGTCTTTTAGAAGAAGGCAATACCGTACCGTTTGTTGCGCGGTATCGAAAAGAACGAACGGGAAGCCTCGATGAAGTTCAAATTCGTGAAATTGAAAGCACATTTCAATACTTAACGACGCTCGAAAAACGTAAAACCGATATTTTGAAAAATATCGCTGAACAAGAAAAATTAACGCCAAAACTCAAACAACAAATTGAAACGGCAACGCAACTGCAAGCTTTAGAGGATCTGTACTTACCCTATAAACAAAAACGACGGACCAAAGCAACCATCGCTAAAGAAGCCGGCTTGGAACCTTTTGCGCAGTTTATCGCAGGGTTACCTAGCTTAACCGAACAAGCATTATTGGCAAAAGCTGAAGCTTACCTCAATCCAGATCAAAAAATCAATGATACAGCTGCTGTTTTAGCTGGTGTTCATGAAATATTGGCGGAAAATATTAGTGAAACAGCAAAATATCGGAATTGGGTGCGCCAATATACTTGGCAAAATGGTCAGTTGGCCAGTCAAGTTAAAGACGAAGCAGCCGATGAGAAGCAAGTTTATCAAATCTATTATGATTTCACTGCCGATTTAACGAAGGTAGCGGAACATCAATATTTAGCGATTAATCGTGGTGAAAACGAAGGTATTTTGAAAGCTAAAATTATGATTGACGATCAAGTAATTGCCAGTCGAATCATCCAAGATCTGTTGTATGGACAAGATTCAGCGTCAGCAATGGTCATCAAGTCTGCGGTTGAAGATGCCTATAAGCGGTTTATTGGACCGGCAATTGAGCGTGAATTACGCAAGCAATTAAAGAAAAAAGCTGATCAACAAGCGATTAGTGTCTTTGGTGATAACTTGAAGCATCTCTTGTTGCAACCACCATTGAAGGGTAAAGTTGTATTAGGCTTTGATCCCGCTTATCGGACTGGGTGTAAATTAGCCGTTGTCGATGGTACTGGAAAATTCTTGGATAAGTTAGTCATTTACCCACACAAACCAGCTTCAGCTGACAAACGATCAAAAGCGGCGGATGAATTCACTGCTTTACTCGAGAAATATCAAGTTGAAATGATTGCAATCGGTAATGGGACTGCGAGTCGTGAATCAGAAGAATTCGTAGCGACGTGTTTGAAATCTATTTCCCGGGAAATTTTCTATGTGATTGTCAATGAAGCGGGGGCTTCTGTTTATTCTGCGAGTGATGCAGCACGGGCAGAATTTCCAGATTTACACGTTGAAGAACGAAGTGCGATTAGTATTGCCCGTCGTTTGCAAGATCCGTTAGCTGAATTGATCAAGATTGATCCACAAGCAGTGGGGGTTGGACAATATCAACACGATGTGGCGCAAAAAGAGCTCACTGTGCAACTCGATACAGTGATTGAGGATGTCGTGAATAGTGTGGGAGTCAACCTGAATACGGCTAGCCCTCAGCTGCTACAACATATCTCAGGGTTGTCAGCAACTACTGCTCAAAACATTGTGCAATATCGCAATGAAAACGGTCTTTATCAAAAGCGGAGTGCTTTGAAGAAAGTACCACGCTTAGGGCCTAAAGCTTATGAACAATCGGTCGGATTCTTGCGGATTATTAATGGGGACAATCCACTCGATAATACTGATATTCATCCAGAAAGTTATCCAACGGCTAAAGCCATTTTGAAATCATTTGGGTTAACCGTTGCTGCTTTAGGAAGCGATACGTTGAAGACGGCGATTGCACAAGTGCAAGTACCGGCTCTAGCGGCTGAATTAGAGGTCGGGATTGAAACAATCACCGACATCTTAAGTAGTTTGCAAAAACCAGGGCGTGATTTACGGGATCAGATGACGGCGCCATTGTTACGTCATGATGTCTTAACCTTGGCGGATTTGAAACCGAATATGGCGTTAGAAGGCACAGTCCGCAACGTGATTGATTTTGGGGCCTTTGTCGATATTGGTGTGAAACACGATGGCTTAGTGCACATTTCTCAACTGGCAAACCACTTTGTTAAACATCCTTCTGATGAAGTGGCAGTTGGCGACGTCGTTCAGGTTTGGGTGATGAGTGTTGATCAAGAACGTGAACGCGTACAACTGACAATGAAAGCGCCAAAGGCAAATGACTGATCAAGCCTTAACTGAATTGATTGAACGGTTATCGTTGCAGTTTTTTAATCGGCCGTTTGTGCATCAAGCAAATTTCAATCGGCGTTTAAAAACAACCGGCGGGCGCTATCATTTACAGGATCATCATATCGATATCAATCCAAAGATGTTGACCGAACATGATACACAGACCTTAGAAGGGGTGATTAAGCATGAGCTTTGCCATTATCACCTGCATCTGTTGCATCGCGGTTACCGTCATCGAGACGCAGAGTTTAAACAATTACTTGCACAAGTCGGGGGTGCGCGCCATGCACCAGCTGCACAAAAGACAGCTAAATCGAGCAAAGTTGTGATTTATAAATGTTCAGACTGTGGGCAAGTCTATCCACGTCGCCGTCGAATGAATACGGCTCGCTATGTTTGTCGGCGGTGTCATGGACGACTGATTTATCAAACCACACAAATTCAATGAAAAAAGGCCACCCCTATGTTTAGGGGTGGCCTTTTTTTAGTTGGCGCGTAAAGTTTGATTCTGAGTGGTGTAGCCCAGCTTCTGATAGAGGGCCAACGCAGCCGGATTATTCCCTAACACGGTTAGTTCTAAATAATCGAGCGCTTGTGTTTGTTGCCATTGCTTTGCGGACGATAGCAGTTGTGTAGCGACGTGGTGGCGGCGTGCCTCTGGTGCAACATACAGTGTTGTGAGATAAGCAAAGCGGTGTGCGATAAACAAGGGTGAGGGACTTGTTTGGGCTGTTGTAACGTGACAAAAGGCATCGATTTGCGCATCTTGGTTTTGATGAACAAAGACTGCTTGTAGTGGATCAGTTATCATTTGTTGCCAGTCAAAGAACTCAGGCGTGTAATCAGCTTGGTAATTAGTGGGTTGTAGCACATGCATTTCAGTCGTTAATTGTTGATACAGGGTGGTTAATTTGGCAATATCAGTTAGTTTAGCGGGGATAATGGGCATGTAATCGTCTCCAAAGTAAAATTTTAATTGACTTCAATCATCGTTTCTCTTATACTAATGTACGTGGCTTAAAGTGATAAAGCAAGTTACGCGGGTGTGGCGGAATGGCAGACGCGCAAGATTAAGGATCTTGTCGGGAATTTTCCCGGTGGAAGTTCGAGTCTTCTCACCCGCATCATAATTCAGTTAGGTAATTCCAATTGGAATTACCTTTTTTTGTCCCTTGATGTAAATGATTGAAACTAGGGTGACAAATCGCTATAATGAGCAATAAATTCAGTTTAGGAGTCAGTTAGGATGACACATAAAAATTCATCAGCTTATACGATTAGTATTATGGCGATTTTAACCGCTTTTTTAATCATTCAAAGTTTTATTCCGATGGTCGGTTATATTAATATCATTCCTGGGCTACCAGCCGTAACAACAATTCATTTAACGGTCATTATTGGGGCCGTGATCCTGGGCACACGCCAAGGGGCGATTCTAGGATTAATTTGGGGTTTGATTTCATTATTTAGAGCCTATACCTCTCCAGGCGATCCGCTTTCACTTTTAATCTTTCAAAATCCAATTATCGCTATTTTACCGCGGTTGATGGCTGGGATGATTGCTGGTTTTACGTTCCAACACTTATATCAAACTAAAATTCGTAAAACCGGTGCAATGGCTTTAGCTGGGATTTTCGGGGCTTTAATCAATACCATTTTAGTAATTGGCTTAACGCGTGTGCTTTACGGACACCAAGCGGCAGGGATGTATCATACTGATCCGACCCATTTAATCATCGTGATGCTTGGCGTTGTTGCGTTAAATGCTGTAATGGAAGCAACCTTAGCAGCTGTGGTGACACCACTAGTCGCAACACCACTCATGCGGTTTAAACGGACGCAATAACAAGTGCGGGTAGCTACAGCCGACGATTGTGGTCCGCCACGGGTTGAATAATTAAAGATTGAAAAAAGGAGTTGGACAAACGTGACTTTGTCCAACTCCTTTTTTGTTTATTCCAGTTGTTTTTGCACTTTCTTAGCATGCGCAGCAACTGTGTTCATGTTAACCTTAGCAATTTCGGCTTGTTGATAAACTGAACTGTAATATTGATTTAAACGATTGATTGGTGATTTAAGACTGTCTTCGTCTGCATCAGCATCTGTATGGTCGCTGTAAAATTTATCAGATGCTTTAGTGGCCGCGTTGTAGAAGGTGGCCAAGGTTGTATAATCAAGTGTCGAAATCTTAAGACTTTGATTTAAATCTTTGACTTGTTCAATCGGCAATTCATCGTTTTCTTGCTTGACCAGTTTGGTGAGGCGTTTAATGACCGGTTTGAGCACAGCTTGTTGTTCTTTAAGACTTTGAAAGGCTGCTTCGCGCTTGGCCGCAGTCGTCGCAATCTTAGTATCTTCAATCGTTAATAGATTTTCGTCGGGATATTTTTTTTGAATCGTGAGATAGTTATCAGGAACTGGATCGCCGATTGTTTCGAGGGTTGAAAGAGCTGTTCGTTGTTGCTTAGTCGCATTTTCAACGGTTTGCATATCGGCTTGGAGTTGATGTTTAGTATCCATCGGTTTTTGGCAAGCGGCTAGGCTTACCCCGATGAAGATAATTGGTAATAGCCGTTTCAATAGTTTTAGCATAAGCAAGCACTCCAATGAGAAAAAGTTATACTGCTATCTTAACGTAATTAAAGCAAAAAGCCAAATTATTTAGGGCATGATTCAACATATAAAATAACACTTGTCTAAAAACACGGATGCTGATTGTTCGTGATAGAAAACGGTTTATTTTTATTGCCAAATGGTTGCCAATGGTTGTTGCCTGTGTTACACTATGTTTGTACTTTTTGAATGGTTGCGGTACGAATGTTTCCAAAAGAACTTTCTTCCATCGGACCACCAGAAATACACAAATTTATAATGTGTCATCGACACAAGGAGGATTTTTCTCATGGAAAACGGAACTGTAAAATGGTTTAACGCAGAAAAAGGTTACGGCTTTGTAACTCGCGAAGATGGTAGTGATGTATTCGTACATTTCTCAGCTATCCAAGGTGAAGGCTACAAGACTCTTGAAGAAGGTCAAAGCGTTTCTTTCGATATCGAAGAAAGCGACCGCGGCCCACAAGCTGTTAACGTAAACAAAAACTAATTTAAAAATTAACCTAGGGGTCGCGGCAAAAGCAATTTTGTCGCGACCCCTTTTTTTGATTGGGTGGTGAGCTGGAGATGTTAACGTATCAATTGATTGAGGGCGCAGCACGGCGACAGTGGCTGGATGATCTATTGTTAGCGGATGAAGAAGTCGGCATGATTGAACGCTATTTGATGCATGGGCAATTTTACACCGTAAGCGATCAGCAGCAAGTCATCGGGGTCTTCCATCTGATGGCACTCAACAATCAGCAGGTAGAACTTAAAAATATTGCGGTACGGCCAGAATGGCAGCATCGAGGATTCGGTGGGCAAATGATGACTCAAATTCAGACGATTGCAATTGACCAAGGGTTTCAATCATTGCTAGTTGGCACTGAGGACGGCAGTTTGGCAGCAATTGGTTTTTATTTGCGTCAAGGCTTTCGGTTCGAACAAATTCGCAAAAACTTCTTCGACCAATATCAAACGCCAATCTATGAAAATGGGATTCGCCTAAAAGATATGGTGGTTCTCGCTAAAATACTCTAAAAAAACCTGACCAAATTGGCCAGGTTTTTTGAATGGATTAATTGAGATCAGTGCGTTTTTCAAATGGATAGACAAAGCCCCATTCAGCACGTGCGTCTGACATGATGTCCATGACATCGCTTGATAATTCGAGGGTATCGTTTGATTGATTTCCGCGCACTATTTCTTGGAAATCATGGAGTTCATAGTTCATTGCGTTGGTTGCGTCACCCGCTTGAATGGTCTCAACGCGACCATCTGGGAAAGTGAGGGTGGCTTTGTCAGGCCGTGGATAATCGTCAACGGTGACATAGCCATTTTCATAAACGAGAACACCTTGTTTAGGCATCTTCGCATGAATGTTTAAGGTAACAGTCACCATTTCATGCTTGGCATTATTTAAAAGTAATGTTGATTGCTGATCAACACCGGATTCTGATGGCACCCATTGCGTCGCTACAAGTTCTGGTTTAGCAGTTAACATCCGACGTGCAAATGAGAGGGCATAAACACCAATATCAAGCATTGCACCGCCGGCAAGTGCGGGACTGAAGAAGCGATTGTTTGGATCAAGCTCTTTATAACTTCCAAAAGAGACTTGAATTGATTTTAAAGCGCCCAAGTGATTAGCGACTTGTTGGCGTTCAATCTCAGCAAACAATGGCATGTGATAAATGGTCATTGCTTCAGCTAATATCAAGTGCTTTTCGTTAGCAAGAGCCTTTGCTGCATTGAGTTCGCGGCGGTTCATCGTAATCGCTTTTTCACAGAAGACGTGTTTACCGGCTTCAAGACTCGCCATAATGCTTTCGAAGTGATAATTGTGGGGGGTTGCAATGTAGACGATGTCGATGTTGTCATCATCGAGCATGTCGGCATAACTACCGAATGCATGTGGAATATTGTATTGGTCGGCAAAGGCTTGTGCCTTATCAAGTGAACGAGAAGCAGCCCCATAAATGTGACCATCAGGTTGGTTAAAATAAGTTGCGAAACTATTGGCGATATTGCCTAAGCCGATAATTCCCCAGTTAAGCGTTGTCAATAAAATCAGTCCTTTACTATCGTAATCGGTTACAGCCAATATTATAGCAATAAAAGCGCTAAATAGAAATTAAAGGGGGTACAAATTAAAGATTGGTGTTCTGAATGAATTTGTGTACAATATAGAATAGATTCAGATAAAGTTGAGGCAGAGGATTGGCAAAAAAACGTAAACGCAAGACGACAAAACGCAAACCAACAGCTAACTACTATTCTAAGAAGAGACGCCACCCAACCGATTGGCTAGTGGTCGTTTTAGTGAGTCTATTTATTCTCGGAATTGGGCTCGTTTTATTAGTTCGGTATAATGGACAAAAGGCCCAAGAAGAACTTGCCGATCAAGCCAGACAGGAACAACAATCGCGCCAAGCTAAGAAGCAAGCGTTTATTAAAAAAATGGTGCCATATGCCCAAGAATTACAGACGAAATATCATGTTTTACCAAGTATTACTTTAGCGCAAACCATTTTAGAAAGTGATTGGGGGAAGAGCTCACTTGCTGCGCAATACCATAATTATTTCGGTATTAAGGGTGATAATGAGGCCAACACCAAGGAAATGACGACCAAGGAATATTTAAATGGTCAGTGGGTAACGACAACAGCGCGTTTTAGAGTATATAACAATTATCAAGAATCGATGCTTGACCATGTACAATTGTTTGCTTATGGGACCTCTTGGAACCGGACGCAGTATGCACACGTAATCGCGGCCACTAATTATGAGCAAGCTGCCCATGCTTTACAACAAGACGGCTATGCGACTGACCCTGATTATCCAGCGAAGTTAATTGAGCTCGTTAAGGCTTACCACCTCGACCAATATGATCAATAAAGAATGCTGTGAAACAAATCATGGGAAATCTGCTACTAATTAATCTCAAAAGAGCCTGCCACAAATTTCGGTTTGTGACAGGCTCTTTTCCAATCGCTGAATAACTGGATTTGAGCTTGTTGTGTTGCTTTTTTTGTGGTAATCTATTTTTAATTCAATTTCAGAAAACATTATTAGTCGTTACTACTATCGGTAGTGATGTTTAACGATGCTACAAAGGAGGGTTCAGTGTGCGATTATTAGAGGAACGCATTAAAAAAGATGGTCAAGTATTAGGTCAAGACGTATTGAAGGTCGATAACTTCTTAAATCACCAAGTGGATCCAGATTTAATGGCTGCAATGGGTGAAGAATTCCAACGCTTATTTAAGGATAAGAAGATTACTAAAATCCTAACGGTTGAATCATCTGGCATTGCGCCCGCTGTTTTCGCGGGCTTAGCATTCCACGTTCCCGTTGTTTTTGCAAGAAAGCACAAGAGTTTGACGTTACAAGATAACATGTACAGTGCAACGGTTTATTCATATACGAAGAAAGTGAATAACCACATTTCAATTTCGAAGAAGTTTCTGAATGCAGACGATCGCGTTTTAGTGATTGATGATTTCTTAGCCAACGGGCAAGCGGTTGAAGGCTTACTTTCTATTATTGAAGAAGCCGGCGCACAACTTGAAGGTGTCGGGATTGTCATCGAAAAGACTTTCCAAAAAGGTCGCGAATTGTTAGATCAACGCGGCATTCAAGTGGAATCTTTAGCACGAATTGCAGCGTTTGAAGACGGTCAAGTCGTCTTTTTAGACGAAAATAAATAAATGTTATTTAACGGAGTGCTGAGAGGCACTCTTTTTTTGTCTAAAAATTTGTTATCATGGAAGAAAGTATTAGGCAGACAACGCTTAAATTCGCTATAATAAGGGTATACAGTTTGGTGAACAGGAAAGCAGGTAATATGATGCCAGTTATTTATCCAGGACAAACCATCGGAATTATTGGAAATGATCAACGGGCCTATATGTTGGCGCTCAAAGCAAAAGAAATGGGGTATCGGGTAGCCGCGATTGTGACCCCGCAGATGCAAAATACCTCATTTGCACGTTTAATTGATAGTCAGATCGATGGTGAATTCAATGATTATCAAACATTAGTCCAACTCGGTGAAGTCAGTCAAGTGTTGACCTATACGAATGAATTATTAGATGAGACGGTGCTCGAACAACTGGCACAACATTATTATCTACCTCAAGGCAGTAATGTGTTGTCTGTGACGCAAGATCGGTACCTCGAAAAAGTCTTTTTGAGTGATTTAAATATCAATATTCCGCCCTATGCGACAGTTGTTGATGTAGATGATATTCAAGATGCAATCGATTCAATCGGATATCCATGTATCTTAAAACCCATTCAAAAAGGTTACGGTAAGCAGTATCAACGTTTTATTCAACAACCGAGTGACCTTGAAAACATTGAAGCTGCCCTTGAGTTGGGGACTTATATTTTGGAATCTTGGATTCCCGACGCACAAGAACTATCAGTGATGGTCGTTAAAACTGAAGATGGTAAGTGTGTGACACTGCCAGTCATCGAAAATGAGTTTGAAGATCATCGCTTGAAAATGTCGCTTGTGCCAGCACGGATTAATCAAGATGTTGCGACTGAAATTAATCGATTAGCCCACTTAATTGGGGAAAAATTAGACTATACAGGTGTTTTTGGGGTTGAATTCTTTTTAACACCCGCTATGAATATTTATGTGAAACGAATTATGCCAACACCGCACGCAACGGGCGATGTCTTGACACATACCTTGAATTTCTCGCAATATGAATATCATTTGAAGGCCATCTGTCAGTTGGCAGTCGGCCCATCACGCCTCAATAATGCGGGGATGACCTTAGGGATTCAAGAAGCACAACGGTCATTAATTCAAACACAGATGAAGATCAAACCGGATTGGTACTTTAATTTGCACAACGTCACGACCAATCAACAGATTGGATCGGTCACAGCAACCGGACAAGCCATCCAACCCTTAATCGATAATTACGAAGCGGCAGACTTATATTAGAGTGCGACAGCGGGCGGTTATCTTTTGAGGACTAGCATAGGCCGGCGAATGAGCGACGCAGTCGATCGTTGGACGGACGTAGCTAGCCGCAGAAAGATGCCCGATGGAGCACGTTTCAAAACAGAGTGCATTTGTGGCGGTTATCTTTTGAGCATTAACTGGATTTGACGAGTTGGTGATGCAATCGCGAATTTGGCAAATTTGGTTAAGCACAGAAAGATGCCACAAAAAGCACGTTTTACCATCACCAGCATTTAGGTAGTATTTGGAGGAGAAGTTTATGTTAGAACGTTATACACGTCCCGAAATGGGCGCCATTTGGACAACGGAAAATCGGTATCAAGCTTGGTTGGAAGTTGAAATTCTAGCTGTCGAAGCGTGGGCAAAATTAGGCGATATTCCCACAGAGGATGCGCAGAAAATTCGCGCGAATGCTAGCTTTGATTTGGCAGAAGTCAATCGCTTAGAAGCCATCACACACCATGATGTGGTTGCATTCACCCGTGCCGTTTCAGAATCCTTAGCGGATGAAAAAAAGTGGGTCCACTATGGTCTAACTTCAACGGACGTTGTTGATACAGCACAAGGGTATATTTTGAAACAAGCGAACGATTTAATCCGGGCTGATATCGCCAATTTTATGGCTGTTCTAAAAGATAAAGCTTACGAATACCAAAATACCGTGATGATTGGGCGGACGCATGGCGTGCATGCTGAACCAACGACGTTTGGGTTAAAACTAGCAACCTGGTATGCTGAAATGAAACGCAATCAAGACCGTTTTGAACGCGCAGCAAAAGGCGTTGAAGCCGGTAAAATCAGTGGTGCAGTTGGGACTTTCGCCAATATTCCGCCTGAAATTGAAGCCTATGTGACAGAACACTTAGGGATCCGGGCCCAAGATATTTCAACGCAAGTGCTCCCACGAGATCTACATGCTGATTACATTAACACGATGGCGGTCGTGGCGACCTCAATCGAACATTTTGCGACTGAAATCCGGCATTTACAACGAACAGAAGTCCGCGAAGTGGAAGAATTCTTTGCTAAAGGTCAAAAAGGCTCATCAGCGATGCCGCATAAACGCAATCCTATTAGTTCTGAAAACGTTAGTGGCTTAGCCCGTGTGATTCGCGGTCATGTGATTACCGGGATGGAAGATGTGTCATTATGGCACGAACGCGATATCTCACATAGCTCAGCTGAACGGATTATTTTACCCGATACTACGATTTTATTGGACTACATCTTGAATCGCTTCACGCGGATTGTGAAGACGTTGACGGTCTTCCCTGAAAAGATGAAGGCTGACATGAACATCACCCATGGTTTAATTTACAGCCAACGTGTCTTGTTGAAGTTAGTGGATGCGGGTCTGAGCCGTGAAGCAGCCTATGATTTGGTCCAACCGAAGACAGCCTTAGCATGGGATGAACAAAAAGATTTCCGCCAATTATTAGAAGCCGATCCGAAAGTGACGAGTGAACTTTCAAAAGCCGATTTAGACGACGCCTTTGATTACCAATGGCACTTAAAACAAGTTCAAACAATTTTTGATCGGGTGTTTGCATAAGCATCCGACATAAAAAGCCACCTTAGCCTAAAAGTTAGGTTAAGGTGGCTTTTTTTATGGCAAAATAAATTCTGATTCGAAACGACAAACTTGGTGATGGTTACTGAGGGCGACTTCAAACGCTTTTTGCCCTAGGGTGAAGAAGTGATGGTCAATTGTTGGCAGTTACAATAAAAAACTGGATAATTGTTTTTCTTGACCAATTAAAAGCGGGGTCGGCAGTTGATGATCCAGATGATATTGGCGGACACCAGCGGCAATGTCGTCGCCATTTGTAAAATAGCAAGTGAGGGTTGGCTGTTTTTCAACCAGTTGTTCAGCGGCACGATAGCCATCTTCAAATGAACGCATGCCACCGACCATTAACTCGGAATCAGGTTGGCAGTTGAAAACTTGTTGATAAGCGTTCGTGACGGCAATCCAGGTCGGGCTTTGCGCTAAATTACGACTTAATAGTAGACCAATTTGCTGTGCTTTGTGGGCTTTAAGGTACTTGAATGCCGCTAAATAGGCGGGCTCACGGTGAGAATAAACGGCCGAGATATGATGGGTCCCCGGGTCTTCACAACAGACAATTTGACCATAACGCGTGTACTCTGCTAAGACTGAGAGTGAAATACCATGTGAAGTAAAAATGAGTGCGGTAAAATTCTTACGTTTTAATTGTTCGAGATAATCTAGTTCGACTGCTTGATTATATTCGGAAGGTAGGAGCACAACGTGATAGCCGCTTGAAAACGCGGCATCCATAATCCCGTTTAAGAGTTGGTTGAAATACGGATGGTCATTGTGCGGTAGGACGACCCCAATATTTTTATTTTGACCGAAGCTTAAATCGCGCGCTAAGCTATTAGGCACGTAATCGAGTTGTTTAATGACCGCTTCGATTGCCGTTTTGGCAGGTTCAGAGACGTATTTTTGATGATTTAACACACGGGAGACGGTCGAAACCGAATAGCCGCTTTTGCGGGCAATATCACGAATTGTTGGCATAATCCTAACCTACTTTTTGATTAACTTTAGTAATGTATTTCTTTAGACCATAGCTGAAGCCACTGTGATGATTAGTCTTCGTAATGAATTGACCCGCCATCTGGATTTGATCACTGGCATTGCCCATGACGATGGGGTGGCCAACTAGCGATAACATGGCTAAGTCGTTTTGACCTTCACCAAACGCGGCGCAATCAGCGACTGTTAGTCCAGTGTTTTCTAAGATGGTGGTTAATGCGTTAGCTTTGGTGGCTTCATGACTCGTAATTTCTAAGGTCATTGTACCTGATTGTTGTACTGAAAGACCAGGCAAGTGGTATTGGTTGATGAAATCAGCAACAGTTGCCCGTTGTTGTGTCGTTTGCATAATCAGTTGAATTTTGAAAAGCTTGAGAAATGGATTTTGCAATTGATCACTAAAATTGATGAGCGTCGGCAATTGACCGGTTTGCTTAGCGATTGCCTCAATACCAACGTCAATTGTCTGCGTGTACCAGTGGTGTAAGTCATACGCACTTAAACTGATGTCACTAAATTCAGATTGTAATGCGGCAATTAATGTTGCGACAGCAGAGGTTGCAAGTGGATATTCTGCTAAAACCATTGGGAAAAGATCTGTCGGTTGATAAATTAACCCCCCGTTAAAAGCGACTTGGGGTGTCGTTAACGCTAACTGATCAATCGTAGCTTGCATTTCTTGTGGTGAACGCGCAGAAATTAAGGAAATTGGGAGTGGGCTTGCTTTGACAGCCGCAATATCTTTTTCAGAAAGCTGTCCGTCTTGGTTTAACAATGTACCGTCTAAGTTAGAAAAAATGTATTTAATCATGATGCATACCACCTTTCTTGGATTAAGGTGAGTATAATTTATGAAACGCGTCCCAGGTCAAGGCAGAAGATTGCGAAAAATTAGAATCCGTTTTACTAGGTCGTGTTCGCTTTTTTCTACCTATCTAGTTTGGTATAATATAGGCTGATTGTATTTACGGAAGGATGACTAATTTGTCTGAAAAAGAATTGTTACAAGGGATGAACGATAAGCAAGCTGAAGCGGTCCTCACAACAGAAGGCCCGCTTTTAATCATGGCGGGTGCTGGTAGTGGGAAGACCCGGGTGTTAACGCATCGGGTCGCTTATTTAATTGAAGAAAAGCACGTTTTACCATGGCGCGTGCTGGCGATTACGTTTACGAATAAAGCGGCGCGTGAAATGCGTGAACGGGTCGGTAACTTACTCGGCGAAGGGGCTCAAGATGTTTGGGTATCTACCTTCCATGCCCTTTGTGTGCGGATTTTACGTCGGGAGATTGAACAAATTGGCTACAATCGCGCGTTTACAATCGCGGATCCTTCTGAACAATTGACGTTAATGCGCCATGTTTGTCGGGATTTAAACATCGACACGAAGAAGTTTGAACCAAAGGCGATTTTAGGCACGATTAGTAACGCCAAAAATGAACTCCAAACACCAAGCGACTATGCGGGTCTAGCAAACGGACCATTCGAAAAAATTGTGGCCCAATGCTACACCGAATATCAAAAACGACTCCAACAAAATCAAGCGCTCGATTTCGATGATTTAATCATGCAAACGATCCGCTTATTTAAAGAAAACAAACCAACGCTTGAACACTATCAAGAAAAATTCCAATACATCCACGTTGATGAATACCAAGATACCAATGAAGCGCAATACACATTGGTTAACATGTTAGCTGAGAAATACAAGAATCTCTGTGTTGTTGGGGATGCCGATCAGAGTATTTATGGTTGGCGGGGCGCTAACATGGACAACATCATGAACTTCGAACATGATTATCCAGATGCTAAATCAGTGATGTTGGAACAAAATTACCGTTCAACCAAAACGATTCTAGAAGCAGCCAACGGTGTGATTAACAATAATCAATATCGTAAACCTAAGGAATTGTGGACTGAAAATAACGAAGGACAACCAATTACTTATTATCGGGGTCAAAGTGAACGTGACGAAGCACTCTTTGTCATTACGAAGATCCAAGAAGAAATGCAAAAGAACCAACGTAAATTCGGCGACTTTGCCGTTTTATACCGGACAAATGCCCAATCACGGTCAATTGAAGAAGCGTTTGTCAAAGCCAACATGCCATACAAGATGGTCGGCGGGCATAAGTTCTACGATCGTAAAGAAATCAAGGATATCTTGGCTTACTTACGCCTAGTCGTGAATGCGTCTGATTCAATGAGTTTTGAACGGGTTGTTAACAGTCCGAAACGGGGAATTGGCCCCGGCACTCTCGAAAAATTAACGCAATTCGCGGATGATCATCAATGGTCATTACTTGAAGCAGCGCAAAATGCGGAACTCTCAACCATTCCAGGTAAGAGTCGCAAGACGTTGATCGATTTTGGCAACGTCATTGGTGACTTAGCGAAGATGCGCGAATTTTTAAACGTGACGGAATTAACGGAACAATTATTGGATAAGACTGGCTACAAAAAAGCGCTCGAAGTTGAAAACACCCTCGAAGCGCAAAGTCGTTTAGAAAATATTGAAGAATTACTCTCAGTTACGAAACAATTCGACGAACATTATGAACCAGAAGAAGATGACAGTGATTTATTTGTGGACTTCTTAGCCGAATTATCATTGGTCTCTGATTTAGATTCAGTCGAAGAAGAAGCCAGTGAAGTGACCATGATGACCTTGCATGCTGCTAAAGGACTTGAATTTCCAGTTGTTTTCTTGATGGGGATGGAAGAAGGCATCTTCCCACTATCACGTGCTTTATTAGAAGAAGACGAACTGGAAGAAGAACGCCGTTTGGCATATGTTGGGATTACCCGTGCTGAAAGCAAATTGTATTTAACCAACGCTTATTCACGGATGTTATACGGCCGTCAACAAAGTAACCAAGCGTCCCGATTTGTCGGCGAAATCGATGATAAATTATTGGATTACGCAAATGGCAATGCTGGCAGTATTCCAGAACGCAATGTGCCATTTGGTAAGAGCAATCGTTATGCACGCGCAACGGCTACAACGTACAATGCAAATAAAACAACGACGAGTCACAAGATTGCCGACACAACTGGCGGCGATAACAGCGGTGCTTGGACAGCCGGCCAAAAAGTCCAACACAAGAAGTGGGGCATTGGCACAGTTGTCAAGGTCAACGGGACCGGCAACGACCAAGAACTAGATATCGCCTTCAAAGAACAAGGCGTTAAAAGACTACTAGCAAGCTTCGCACCAATTGAAAAAGTAGAATAGAGTGCGTTTCCGACGGTTATCTTCTGAGGATTAGCACAGTGTTGTGAATGACCGACAAAGTCGGTCGTTTGCAATACGAAGCTAAGCACAAGAGTCAGCTTTAAAAAGCACATTTCAAATCATAAACAGTGAGGAGTCTTCATTATGGGATTAGCTAAACCAATCGATCAATATACGCAAACTGAAGCGGCAGCGGCGGCCCAAGAACTCCGCCAGACATTAGCTGAATACAGCGAAGCCTATTACACCAAAGATGCCCCAGTTGTCGAAGATCACGTGTACGATGAATTGTATCGCGACTTAGAAACGTTAGAAGCGGCCTTTCCAATCATTGTTACTAATGACTCGCCCACTCAAAAAGTCGGTGATCAAGTTCTGCCTGGCTTTAAGAAAGTGACGCATGAAGTACCGATGTTATCAATGGGCGATGTTTTTTCTGAGGAAGAACTCGCGACTTTTGATAATCGACTTCAAAAAAACGTTGAGCATGCCATCGAATATAATGTCGAATTAAAAATTGATGGACTCGCGATTGACTTGATCTATGAAAAAGGGCAATTTGTCCGTGGTGCGACGCGAGGCAATGGGACGATTGGGGAGGACATTACCCAGAATCTTAAGACCATCAAGGCGATTCCGCAAACATTAACCAAGCCAGTCTCTATTGAGGTCCGTGGTGAATGTTACATGCCCAAAGCCTCTTTTGCGGCATTAAATGAAAAACGGGAAGCAGAAGGCCAACCGCCATTTGCAAACCCGCGGAATGCGGCTGCTGGTAGTTTACGGCAATTAGATGCCAAAATAGCGGCTGAGCGGAATTTGAGTGCCTTTATGTACACGATTGTCACCTTTGACGATGTGCAAGCGACAACCCAGTACGAAGCGCTTGAAGTGCTTGCAGAACTCGGCTTTAACGTCAATCCAACCGCTGAAGTTTGTCATAATATGACAGAGGTAAAGACCTTTATCGAGCGCTATCAAGCAACGCGGGATGACTTAGAATACGGCATCGATGGGGTTGTGTTAAAAGTTAACGACTTAGCTTTACAACGCCAACTCGGTAATACGGTTAAAGTGCCACGGTGGGAGATTGCTTATAAATTCCCGCCTGAAGAAGCGGCAACCATTGTTCGTGACATCGAATGGACAATTGGTCGGACAGGGGTTGTCACGCCAACCGCTGTGATGGATCCTGTCCAGTTGGCTGGTACAACAGTCGCGCGCGCCTCATTGCATAACGCTGATATGTTACGTGATAAAGATGTCCGTTTGTTGGACACGGTTTTATTACACAAAGCGGGCGACATCATTCCAGAAATTTCACAAGTAGTACTGGCTAAACGGCCGGCTGACAGTCAACCGTATGTGATTCCGACAGAATGTCCTTCGTGTGGTCATGAATTGGTTCATTTGGATGAAGAAGTTGCATTGCGGTGTATTAACCCAATGTGTCCGGCACAAGTGAAGGAACAGTTAACGCATTTTGCTTCCAGAAATGCGATGAATATTGATGGCTTAGGTCCACGGATTATTGCCCAATTATTGGATCAAGGATTGGTCCATGATGTTGCCGATTTATACCGCTTAACGGCCGATCAACTTGCGCAACTGGATAAGTTTAAAGAAAAATCTATTAATAATTTGTTAAATGCAATTGAAGCTAGTCGCCAGAATTCGCTAGAAAGGTTATTATTTGGATTAGGGATTCGCCATGTTGGTGCCAAAGCAGCCCGTTTATTAGCGGAACATTTCTTGACGATGGAGGCTTTGATGGCCAGTGATCAAGAAGAAATTATGTCGGTTGATACGATTGGCGAGACGATTGCGGATAGCTTAGCGACTTATTTTGCTGATGATCAAGTACAAACTTTAATTCGTGAATTGGCTGAAGTGCAAGTCAACCTGACCTATACTGGGGTGACAAAGGCACAAGCTGAAAATAGTGATAGTTACTTTAACGGAAAAACGGTTGTCTTGACCGGTAAACTATCGCAATATACCCGCGGTGAGTTGAAACAACAACTTGAAGATAACGGCGCTAAAGTGACCGGCTCAGTTTCGAAAAAAACAGATATTTTGATTGCTGGAGAAGATGCCGGCAGTAAATTAACCAAGGCGCAAGCATTGGAGATTCCAATTATCAACGAAGCAGACCTAGATAGTTATTTGGCGCAATAAGCGAATCAATTAGGACTTATAAGGAGGCCATTTTCAGTGGCAAAGTATAAATTATGGGTAGTTGCAGCCGCAACGGTTTTATTGTTGGCAGGTTGTACAAGTTTACAAAGCAATTTGAGTTCGTCATCATCAATTAAGTCGACTAAAAAGCTACAAACGACCGGGAAAGTGACTGACAGCATGTATGAAGGGGTTATTGATAATAACCAATACAAGACAAGTCAGACACGTGGATTAACCACACAACAAAGTAACACGGCATTTGATGTGAAGAGTTTGGAAAGTGGCTTATTAAACATTTCTAAAAAACAATTCCCTACTGATAAATACCTCTACCAAGAAGGTCAAACCATCAAAACGGCGGAAGCGCAAAAATGGTTGGCACGTCAATCAAAAGATAATACACTTGGCTTAAATCCAGAAGATAATGGTGAAAAAGAACCGGATAAGCGGAATCCACTGTATCTCCAACAAATCTTAGAACAAGACTTCTTAGGGGCAGATGGTGCGCTTGAAGGGATGAGTATTGGTCTTGGGATGAATCAAGTGGATTACTATGCCAAGGAACAATATGGTGCTACTTTTGAAACCAAAATTTCTAGTGCCATGATGGCGCAACAAGGTAAACAAATGGCTAATAAGGTCTTAACGCGTTTACGGCAGAAAAAAGGTTTGAGTAAGACAACCATCGTGGTGGGGCTTTACAAACAAGCACCTAAAGATAGTTTAGTGGGCGGAACCTTCTTCGCTTATGGGGTCAGCAAAAACGGTAGTACAACGATTGATTCATGGCACAAAATGAACCAAGCCAACCAAGTTTTCCCACTCGTTAATGATGAAAAAGCGGTCAATCAAAGTGATGCGGACGCGTTTACTAGTTTTAAAGGACAAGTCCAAACCTTCTTCCCGAACTTGAGTGGTGTCACGGCTCAAGCACACTATGAAGATGGTGTATTGGCTGGGATGAACATCACCGTTAATACACAATTCTACAGTGAAACAGAAATCATGAGTTTCACACAATACATTGCAACCGCTGCTGATAAATATTTACCACAAAATATTCCATTAGATATTTCAATCTCGTCTGCAGAGGGGGTGCAAGCTTACGTAGGCCGAGCAGCCGGCAGTAAAGGGTTCTCAACCCACGTATTCGGGAGTTATTAATTAAAGAGTGCGACAACAGTCAGTTATGACTGATAGGCAAAAAAATAGCGTCGACAACTAACGCAGGTGTCGATGCTATTTTTTTGGACCTTTAAAAGTCAGTGGTTGTAATTTTAAAAATAACAGTGTACAATATGTAATATTGTTGTTATTTTATTTATTACACCAAAGGAGAGCATCATGAACGAGTTTAAAACAGCACGGAATTGGCTAGACAATGCGGATGCCGTCATTATTAGTGCTGGTAATGGGCTATCAATTACGGAAGGTTACAATATTTTTGCACACGACGAAGCGTTTATGACCCACTTTGGGACTTTTTATGAACGCTACGGGATTATGAATATTCTTCAAGGGGCTTTTTACAACTATCCAACAGTGGCTGAAAGAGATGCATTTTACAAAGTATTGTTCGATTATATGGTTGATCACTATGAAAGTACACCTGTCTTTCGCGATTTAAAGCAGTTGGTGGGCGGTCATGAATACTTTGTTGTCACATCAAATGGCAACATGCATTTTCAACTGAGTGGATTTGACGAAGAACGGATTTTTGAAGTGGAAGGTAATTTTGGTAACAATCAAAATCCAATGCCGATGATTCAAAAGCAACAAGCTAAGTTTAACGCATTTGTTCAAAAGTACCGTTCACAAAACGTGGTGATTCTGGAATTAGGAATTGGTGCTAATAATCAGTACGTTGAATTTACCGCACGAAATCAATATTCCCGCAGCCGGCATGTCGGCTGCGGCTGGTCCCGATTGGTACAATCCCGGCGATTTATGGGGCTTTAAGCTGTCTTTAATTCATTTTGTTTTACATGAACCAGTTTACCAACCGTATCAGGACTTGAAAGCCATTTTAAAGGATAGAGACTATGATTTGATAACGACGAATCAAGACGTGCAATTCTCGAAAGCTTTTCCAGATAAAGATGTCGCCACGATTCAGGGTGACTGGTCCTATTTTCAATGTGCCGATAAATGTCATGATCAAGTCTATCCTAATCAGACAGTTGTTGATCAATTATTTCCGCAAATTGAAAATGGCCATTTACCCGAAAACTTAATTCCGCGGTGCCCTAAATGTGGTGCTGAAATGTTGGAATGGGTCCGTGGTTATGAATTCCTTGAAGGACAACACTACAACAAGCAATACGCAAAGTATCGTCAATTTATTCAAAAAGCTGAAGGTAAAAAAACGGTCTATTTAGAACTAGGTGTGGGTATGATGACACCGATGTTTATTAAGGAACCGTTTATGAATCTGACGTACCAAAATCCACAAGCAACATATATCACCGTTAATCCCAAAGATGCGATTGTGCCACGTGAATTAATGGACCGCGGTATTGCAGTTAAGTATGACTTAGTAAAGGTACTAGCAAATCTAAAAGAGTGCGGCATCAGCCGGATATCCGCTGAGGATTAACACAGAATGGTGAATAACCGGGTTAGCGATTGTTTGCCATTCAGGGTTAACCGGAAGCGGTTGGCTGATAGAGCACGTTTAAAAGAAAAGAGTGCGGCATCAGCCGGATATCCGCTGAGGATTAACACACAAAAAGGTTGGGCAATTTGCCCAACCTTTTTGTGTGTTAGTTTTCGTAAAGTTTTAATTCTGGATTTTCAACGAGACGTTGTTGATATTGTTCGATAATGTCGGCTAGTTTGATGGCTTGCATTTGCTGTTCAGCAGTTTCTTGGATTTGATCGTAATAGGTAGCAAGCGATAATTGAATATTTTGTCCGGGGCCGCAACTAGGATCAATTTGGGTATCGATGTTCAATAACCGGGTATCATCGACGGCTTTATAGATATCACAGAGCGAAATTTGGTCAGGAGCTTTCGTTAGTTTGGGCTCGGCATGGCCCTTAACGCTCGTCAATAGGCCAGCTGTCTTAAGTTGTCCCATGATTTGGCGAATAAAAGAGGGGTTAGTATTGATGCTTTTAGCAATGCGCTGACTAGAAAGGTTATCAAACGGGTTTAAAGCAATCAGGGTCATCAGGTGGACGGCATTGCTTAAACGGACTGATTTTTTCATGATAGACTCCTTTTAAAAAGATGTTATTAAGAGTATAACACCTATTGAGGTGTTCTGCTGTAATCAGGCTAGCCAGAGTCTGCCGTAAATGAAAATTACATGAAGGGAGTTCAGACTGGATACCGATAATACAGCCCGATAATCAATTAAGTTGCTTCTATCAGTAGGTTTGGGTTCTTTTATGAGCATGAAATAAGTTGTGAAATGTCCATTAAAATTAGACTTATTTTTGAAAAATCATTAAGCAATAAAAAAATTCACCCAAAATTTTGGGTGAACTCATCAAACTTTAATGAAATCATTTTAGCAGTGGAGTGGTTATAAACGTTTAAAATAGGAAAAAAACAATTCTAAATAGTTTAGTAACTTCTAGTATGGGTAAATCCGTAAGTTACACCGACAGACTATTGAGTGTTGCTTTTGAAACTACTCAAAACTGGGGATGCTTGGTTACAATACTTGCCGCTTAGCTAATACTGAGTGTTATTTGTTAAGTTGGAAAGCCTTAGTGATTAAGTCTTCCAATGATGACATGATTTGATTGCTAGCCCAATCTGTTGTGAGTTGTTTGAAAGCAATTGCTTTTTGATCGATGTCATGTTTCTTAGGCATTGGTTTGAAGTTTTCGGCTGGTTGGTCTTCTTCAACTGCTGTTTCTTCAAATTGTTCAGGTGCTACTTCCGGTGCGGCTACTGTTTCGTCTTGAGCTTCCGCGGGGGCAGTTGTGCTTCGTGAGCCATCTGCTGATTCCCAGTAGTGAGTTGTTTGACCGCCAATTGTTTCGGTAACTTCTACAGGTTCGCTGTCATCGATTTCTGTTTGTAACCATGCTTCTTCTAAAGCGGCTTGTTCTGCGGCTGCTTCTTTGGCTTTAGCGGCCATTCCAGGTGTTACACCAGTGATAGTTACACCAACCGAAGTGGTCGCTGCTGAAACGGTCGTACTTTGTAAGACAATGCCACCCATTAAACTTAAAACTGCTACTGCTACAAGGTGTTCCGAGATATTGATTTTCATATTATAACACTTATCTATAAGTTAATGATAATCTTGTACATTATTCACAACTTATTATCTGTACTCAGAATATAAGATTAAACGAATGCTTATATATGATAAATTATTATAAAACATATCGCCTTCTAATGAATTGCATAACATTCAATTACGCTTTTAAAAAGAAAGTAAAAATATATTTCAATATCTGCTGAAACCGGTAAAGATTAGGAAAAACTAGTAAATTCCAAGGGATGTCACTTTCTTATACGTTAATATATGGTAAAATTAATCAGAATGGATAAAAGTGACAGAATTAGAAGAGGGGTTTACTCATGATTGATAAAACACAAGTTCAGCATGTCGCAGAACTTTCAAAACTAGCTTTTAGCGATGCTGAGTTAGAACAATTTACTGAACAACTTGCAGACATCATGAAAATGACTGATGAATTAAATAAAGTTGATACAACGGGTGTCCCAGTGACGACCCACGTGAATAACCTTCAAAATATTGTCCGCGAAGATGTGGCTCAAGCTGGCACAGATCGCGAGATTTTAATGAAGAATGCACCAGATTCAGCGGACGGCTTATTGAAAGTCCCTGCCATTATGGATAAGGAGGAAGACTAGCCGTGAACTACTTATATGAAGATTTACAAAGTATCCATGCCAAATTAGTGGCTGGTGACTTAACTGCTAGCCAATTGGTAACTGAAACAGTTGCTGAAATTGACAAGAGAGAACCACAAGTTGATGCTTTTTTAGCAATCGATGAAGCTGGTGCACAAGCTGCGGCTGCCAAAGTGGACGCCCAACCAATTGATGCAGATAACTTATTAGCTGGGATGCCAATTGGGATTAAAGATAACTTATTAACAGATGGCTTAACAACTACTGCTGCCAGCAAGATGCTTGAAAATTTCACGCCGGTTTTTGATGCAACGGTTGTTGAAAAATTAAAAGCTAAAGATGCAATTGTGATCGGTAAAACCAACATGGATGAATTCGCAATGGGTTCATCAACAGAAACATCAGCCTTCAAGAAGACAAAGAACCCTTGGAACTTAGACAAAGTACCTGGTGGTTCATCAGGTGGTTCTGCAGCAGCAGTTGCGGCCGGTGAAGTCATCGCTTCTCTAGGGACAGATACGGGTGGCTCAATTCGCCAACCAGCTGCATTTAATGGGATTGTCGGCATCAAACCAACATATGGCCGTGTGTCACGTTGGGGTGCGATCGCTTTTGCTTCAAGTCTTGATCAAGTTGGGGTCTTTAGTCGGACAGTTGCTGATAATGCGACTGTTTTACAAGCCATCAGTGGTCATGATGAAAAAGATAGTACGAGTGCTGATATCCCAGTGCCTGATTTCCGTGCCGCTTTAAATGGTGACATCAAAGGTATGAAGATTGCTGTTGCCAAAGAATACATGGCAGAAGGTGTCGAACCAGGCGTTAAAGCCCAAATCGAAACAGCCATTGAAACTTTGAAATCATTAGGGGCAACCGTTGACGAAGTCAGCTTGCCAAATTCTAAGTATGCCGTCCAAACTTACTACATTATTGCTTCAAGTGAAGCTTCATCTAACTTGTCACGTTTTGACGGGATTCGTTATGGTTATCGTTCACCTGAAGCCAAGACACTTGAAGATGTGTATGTTAAATCACGTTCTGAAGGTTTCGGTGATGAAGTGAAACGGCGGATTATGTTAGGGACGTTTGCCCTTTCATCAGGCTTTTACGATGCTTACTTCAAGAAGGCTGGTCAAGTGCGGACATTAATCGTGCGCGACTTTGAAAAAGTTTTCGCAGACTACGACTTAGTGGTTGGACCAACAACACCAACCACCGCTTTTGACTTGGGTCGCAAAGTATCGGATCCAGTGACAATGTATATGAACGATATCTTAACAATTCCTGCTAACATGGCTGGCTTACCAGCAATGTCAGTGCCTGCCGGCTTAGTAGATGGCATGCCAGTTGGTTTACAAATTATTGGGAAAGCATTTGATGAAGAATCTGTTTATCGCGCAGGTTATGCCTTTGAACAAGCAACTCAATTTAACAAGAACGTTCCAAGCTTCAAAGGAGGAAAAGCCTAATGAATTTCGAAACAACAATCGGACTTGAAGTGCATATTGAATTAAAAACCAATTCAAAAATGTACAGTCCATCTCCTGTAAACTATGGTGCAGAACCGAATACTAACACGAATGTGATTGACTGGGGTTATCCTGGGACATTGCCAACCTTGAATAAAGGGGCATACACACTTGGGATGATGGTTGCGACTGCCTTGCACGCTGATATTGCGCGCGATACGCATTTCGACCGGAAGAATTACTTCTATCCAGATAATCCAAAAGCTTACCAAATCACACAATACGAACAACCCCTTGGTAAAGATGGCTATATCGAAGTCGAAGTCGATGGCCATACAAAGCAAATCGGGATTGCCGAATTGCACGTTGAAGAAGATGCCGGGAAGAATACCCATGGCTCTGACGGCTATTCATATGTCGATTTAAACCGTCAAGGGACTGCCTTGATTGAAATTGTTTCAAAACCTGATATGTCAACGCCTGAAGAAGCCTATGCTTACCTTGAAACGTTACGCCAAATTGTTCAATTTACTGGCGCATCTGACGTTAAGATGGAAGAAGGTTCAATGCGGGTAGATACTAACATTTCTGTGCGACCAATCGGTGCGAAGCAATATGGTGTGAAATCAGAATTGAAGAACTTGAACTCCTTTAATCACGTCCGTTTGGGGTTAGCTTATGAAATCAAGCGTCAATCACAACTTTTGATTGCTGGCGAAACAGTGCGCCCTGAAACCCGTCGTTTTGACGAAAAAACAGGCGAAACATTCCTCATGCGGGTTAAGACCGGTGCGGATGACTATCGTTATTTCCCAGAACCAGATCTACCACCATTACACATTGGTGATGATTGGTTACAAGAAGTTCAAGACAATATGCCTGAAATGCCGGCTAAACGGCGTGCACGCTATGTGGATGAATTGGGCTTGCCTGAATACGATGCGGGTGTCTTGACGAACACCAAGGAAATGTCTGACTTCTTTGAAGCAGCTGTTGCTGATGGCGCCGCACCAAAACAAGTTTCTAACTGGTTGATGGGTGAAGTGAATGCTTACTTGAACGACAAACAAATTGACCTTCAAGAGACAGCCCTCACACCTGCCCACTTAGCCCAAATGATCAATTTGATTAAAGACGGGATTATTTCATCGAAGATTGCTAAGAAAGTCTTCCAAGAAATTATCCAAAATGACACGGATCCAAAAGCCTGGGTTGAAGCTAAAGGCATGGTCCAATTATCAGACCCTGCTAAGTTGACACCAATCATCACAGGTATTTTAGATGACAACCAACAATCAATTGACGATTTCAAGAACGGTAAAGACCGCGCAGTTGGGTTCTTAGTCGGTAAGATTATGAAGGAAACACGGGGTCAAGCTAATCCGAAAGTTGTCAATGACTTGTTGATGGCCGAATTGAACAAACGATAATTGATATTCTAGGAGATTCGAATGCAAAAACGTGCACGGTTAATTTATAATCCAACTTCAGGACATGAAGTGATGAAACGTAGTATCGCTGATATTCTGGATATTTTGGAACAAGCGGGTTATGAAGCGAGTGCTTTTCAAACAACGCCTGAAGAAGCTTCAGCGCAAAAAGAGGCCACAAGAGCAGCAAAGGCGAACTTCGATTTAATCGTTGCCGCTGGCGGTGATGGGACAATTAATGAAGTCGTCAACGGCATTGCCGGCTTGGAAAAACGCCCAATGATGGCCGTGATTCCTGCTGGGACAACAAACGATTATGCTCGGGCTTTGAAGATTCCGCGTGATAATCCGGTTGAAGCAGCCCGCGTGATTTTGAAGAACCAAACGCTTAAGATGGATATCGGTCAAGCCAATGACAATTACTTCATGAACATTGCTGGTGGTGGTTTGCTAACCGAATTGACCTATGAAGTCCCCTCAGACTTTAAGTCAATTTTTGGCTATCTCGCGTATGTCGTAAAAGGTGCTGAGATGTTACCCCAAATTAAACCGATTAAGATGCATCTGGAATATGATGAAGGTACGTATGATGGGGAAGCTTCCCTATTCTTACTTGGTTTAACCAATTCAGTTGGTGGATTTGAACAGATTGCGCCGGATGCACAACTGAATGATGGTAATTTCTCGTTGATTGTGGTTAAGACAGCCAACATGGCCGAATTAGTCCATTTAATCGCACTCGTCATTAAAGGTGGCAAACACGTTAATGATCCACGGGTCATTTATACCAAGACGTCAAAACTAGTTGCGCGTCCTGGTGATGATGACGTTAAGATGATGATTAATTTAGATGGTGAATACGGTGGCGATGCACCAATGACCTTTACCAACTTGCAACAACATATCGAGATGTATGTGAATAAGGAAGATATTCCAGATCACGCTATTACATCAGAAACACCTACTCAGCAGTCTGCCGAAGATTTATTCGTAAAGGAAGTCGAAGCGATTTCTGAAGAAGACATAGACGGCGATGGTAAAATAGGTTAAACTGAAACATTGGATAACGTGAGCGGATTGACCGCACACTTGTAGCTAAGAAAAGAGTCCGAAGCAAAACTCAGTTTTGTCTCAGACTCTTTTTACACAATTAAAAAGAGGTAACTATGAAAATACAAGCACCTGTAAGAAAAAATGAAACATTGACGGTTGATATTATGGATTTAACCTA
Organism: Latilactobacillus sp. VITA-14; assembly: GCF_046580785.1. Lineage (NCBI taxonomy): Bacteria > Bacillati > Bacillota > Bacilli > Lactobacillales > Lactobacillaceae > Latilactobacillus > Latilactobacillus sp. VITA-14. Next base: position 12,254 of record NZ_JBJKTM010000009.1, on the reverse strand, counting down.
TGAAGGCATGGGGGTCGCTAAAGTCGACAACTATCCGTTGTTTATCGAAGACGTTTTGCCTGATGAACAAGCTGAAATCCAAGTCACAAAGGTCAATAAACAATATGGTTTTGCGCGCTTAGTTAATTTATTGAAGAAAAGCCCAGACCGAGTTGAATCAAAAGCTAACATTTACTCACAAACTGGGATTGCGCCATTACAACACTTGGCATACCCAGCCCAATTAGATTTCAAGCGTAACCAAGTCTTGAACGTCTTCCAAAAAGCCCATTTAGATATTCCAGTGCAACCTGTTTTAGGGATGGATGATCCAACGGGTTACCGGAACAAGGCACAAGTTCCTGTTCGGTTTATCGATGGTGCTTTAACAACTGGTTTCTACCGGAAACACAGTCATCAAGTGATGCCAATGGAAGACTTCTACATTCAAGATCCTAAGATTGATGAAGCTATCAAGGTCATTCGTGATATCTTGCGTCGTTTTTACATTGATCCATACAACGAAGATACGCATAAGGGTGTTTTGAAGACCATTATGGTTCGCCGTGGTTATTACAGCCACGAAATGATGATTGTCTTCATCACGCGGAGTAAGAAATTACCGGCTGCCCGTGAAATCGCCGTTGAAATCAAAAAAGCTTTACCAGAAGTGGTCAGCATCATGCAAAACGTCAATGCTGCTCAAACGAACGTCATCTTTGGTGACGAAACAAAATTAATCGCTGGTCGCGACTTTATTCGTGATGAATTAATGGGCTTGAAGTTCGAAATTTCAGCACAATCATTCTACCAAGTGAACCCAGTGCAAACGGAAGTCTTGTATAACAAGGCGATCGAAGCTGCTGAATTAACCGGGAACGAAACAGTCATTGATGCTTATTCAGGGATTGGGACGATTTCATTAGCAGTCGCTAAACATGCTAAGCAAGTTTACGGTGTTGAAGTTGTTGAATCAGCTGTTATGGATGCGCGGCACAATGCCAAGATTAACGGCATCGAAAACGTTGAATTTACACTCGGTAAAGCCGAAGAAGTGATGGCGCAATGGCAAGCAGATGACTTAAAAGTCGATGTTTTGATTGTTGACCCACCACGTAAAGGGTTGGAAGCTAGCTTCATTGAAGCCGTTGGTCAATTAAAACCAGCCAAGATGGTCTATGTCAGCTGTAATCCAGCAACATTGGCGCGTGATTTAGAACTATTGGCAGCCCAAGGCTACCAAGCAGAAAGCACACAACCAGTCGACATGTTCCCACAAACGCTACACGTCGAAAGTGTCACTAAATTAGTATTAAAATAAAGTGCGTTTGTGGCGGTTAACTTCTGAGTATAGCCTAGGCTGGCGAATAACCAACAAGTTGGTTATTTGACAGACGTAGCTAGACGGAAGAAGATGGTTTATGGCAGCGGGTCGTTATTATCCAGAGATGGAAAGTAGCGACCCGTTTTTTGCGTTCAGACGTGCATTTAAGCGGAAGGTCGGCTAGAATGAAATTATCAAAACATGTTTAGAGGGTTAACGCATGAATGTCAAAAAACAATCTATAATGATGCGCTTAGCGCAACATTTTAACCGATTCCAATCCGCGGCGGTCTATCAGATTATGCAGCGAAGTTTAACGTTGTTATTTCCATTTGTCTTGATTGGGAGTATCAGCCAACTCATCCAGCTAGCACTTTTTAACCGGAATAGTTTTGTTGTGAATGTATTTCATCTTTCGAATTGGTTGAGTAAACGGAATATCTTTCAGATGATGTTTGACAGCATTACGAGTTTGACGTTAGGAATCGTTGCGGCATTAGCAGCGATGTGTGCGGCGCGCTATACAGCCAAACACTATAAGCGTGATGAACAATTAGCCAGCATTACGGGGCTCATTGCCTATTTAATCTTAGCGTTACGGTTGACGCCAAATGAGGGCTTATCTTTCAATAGCCAGATGTTGGGAATGGGGGGCTTATTTTTTGGCCTATTAGTCGGCTATCTGACTGGATTAGCCTTCAAAAAATTAGGGCGACCTCATCGGCGTGATTTACCGCTGAATGGGTCAGCAGTAGGACGTTCATTGGATTCTATGTGGGCGATTTTATTGGTGCTCGGCGTCATTTTAGGGCTGAGTGTCCTGCTAAATTGGTTGGCGATTTCAATCTTGCCAGATCAAGTCATCTTACGATTACAATCACTAAAAGCAAATCAAACGGGTCTGCTTTTCACGTTGGGGACTGGTTTAGCGGCCACTAGCTTAACTTTTTTTGGATTAACGAGTATGCCAACATTGGCCCAATTTGGGCGTGAGGGAATCGCATCTTCGGCCAACTTAAACTATGCGTTTAGTCATCACACGGCTTGGCACGTTCCATATCCGTTCACGTTAGGGACTTTGTATGAACCCTTTGGTGCGATTGGCGGGACGGGTGGGACATTAGCCTTAGTGATTGCCGTTTTCATCTTCAGCAAACAAAGGGATTATCATTTGATTGGTCGATGGTCGTTGTTGCCCGTTTTATTTAACTTTAATAGCGCGGTCCTTGTGGGAATGCCTGTCATTGGAAATGGCTTGTATGTGATTCCATTCTTATTGGTACCACTGGTAAACATGGGGATTGCATCGGCAGCAGTTGCATTGAATCTCATGCCGTCGGTAGTCTTCACGGTTCCACTTGGGACCCCCGGCTTATTGCAAGCGTTCATGGGCACCAACGGTGATTTAGTCGCGCTGGCGGTGACGGTATTAAACGTTGTCGTCGGTGTGATGATCTACAAGCCGTTTGTCCAATTGGAAGATCAATTAGCACTCGTAAAGGAGGCGGCATAAATTGGCCAAATTAAGAAAAAAAAGCCTCTGGTTGTTAGTCATTAGTTTGGCCTTGATCGGCGGATTAATGTGGCCAGCTGCTCAATGGAGTCGCCAGAGCATTATGACCTTAGCTAAGCGCCATGATTCACGAATGTCACCGGTAATTTTTATTCCAGGGAGTAGTGCAACCCAAAATCGGTTTGATGAATTAGTGGCTAAATTGAACGCTAACCGCGGGAATCGGCACAGCTTGTTAAAACTAACTGTGCATGAAAATAATCAGATTAGCTATTCAGGGGAAATTAAACCGCGGGATAATGAACCGTTTATCGTGGTTGGTTTTGAAAATAATAAGGACGGTTACAGTAATATTCAAAAGCAAGCTAAATGGTTTTCGCTGGCGTTTACCGCGTTGACTAAGAAGTATCAATTTAATAACTTTAAAGCGGTTGGCCATTCCAATGGTGGCTTAATTTATACAGCTTTTTTAGAAGATTATTTTAATCGCGATGATATTACAGTGAAGAAGTTGATGACGATTGGTTCGCCGTATAACTTTTCCGAAACGTCGATTACGCATAAGTCACAGATGCTGACGGATTTCATTAAGAAACGTAAAAATATTCCGACGAACTTATCGATGTATTCAATTGCGGGAACGGAAAACTTTGAAAATGATGGGATTGTACCCGCGCGTAGTGTAGAGGCGGGAAAGTACATTTATCAAGGACAAGTCAAGCACTACACCGAAATTACAGTGACAGGTGACCAAGCACAACACTCTGATCTACCACAGAATCAACAGATTGTGGCCTTGTTAGAACAATACATTCTCAGCAAAAAGAACACCCGCAATACACAACCAACACCTAAGGATTCAACACCTTCAGAAGACCAATAAAAAAAGCCCCAGAATAGCAGTAAGGTTGTTATTCTGGGGCCTTTTTTATTGGCACTCATTAATTAGAATGCTTGGTACTTTCTTTTTGAACCAGAGCACCAATTGCTGGCAAATTACCCAAGCTATCGATTGACTTATTTGGCAAGACAATGGTGTTATTTTGACCGTCTGCGATGTGTTCCATCGCTTCAATATTCTTATATTGAAGATAGAGTTCGCCGTTATTGACTAAGCTGGCATTGATCAAATTAATTTGATCTTTAACAGCTTCGGCAATTGTTCGTTCACTTTGAGCTTTCCCTTCAGCTTCCAAAATTTGTGTTTGTTTATTGGCTTCGGCTTCTAGAATATTCGCTTCTTTTAACCCTTCAGCTTTACGGATTGCGGCGGCTTTGAGCCCTTCGGCTTCCATAATATTGGCTTCTTTTTCACGCGAAGCACGGAGCAATTTATTCATTGATTCTTGGATGTCGTGGGCCACTTGAATTGAATCGATATTGACCCGATCAACGTTTAAGCCGTAGCCGGCTGTTACTTCGCTAAGTTGTTCAAAAAGGGTTTGGTTAATTTTTTCGGTGCCATTTAAAACATCGTTCAAGTCCATGTTCCCAATAATCCCACGTAATTGTGCACGGGTGTCTTGGACCATACTTAGGACGGAATCTTTATTTTTATAAACGTACGCGTTGACGTCAGTGATGTGATATTTAATCGTTTCCGAAATCATAACAACCACGTTGTCTTTGGTAATGACTTCTTGTTCAGCGACTTTTAAGGGGATTTGTTTCATATTAACGATTTCTGTGATGTGATAAATGAATGGAATGACCAAATGGAAACCAGGATCAAGCGTTTTAACGTAGACCCCTAAGCGTTCCAAAATCCCAACTTCCCCGGTATGAATCAAGGCAAATGATGAAAAAAGGGTGACTGCAACAATCACTAAAACAAGAATGACTAAAATACTGATGAAAATACCCATAATAAAAACTCCCTTTTGTCTGGCTTAATACGCCAGAATATTGTGGTGTGCTGTCACGATTAAAGCTAAAGGTGTGACGGCCGTTACCATGACGAGTAAGCCAGCGCTAGCTGGTCCTTCGACACGGTAATGATATAAGATGCCAAAAAAATTAACGGTGCCGGTTGATTTAGCATCCTGTAAAGTAAACGTTAACCCCACTAAGCGTTCATCTAACATATTCCGCCTCCCTTTGTTCACATTGTATCTGATTACCAATAAAAGGCAACTCTAAGTGACAGTAACGAACAAAATTGTTAGGTGGCTTGTCTCGAATGCATGAAGATAGTAAACTAAGCGTACTAAGGCTGGAAATGGAGGAACCGTGGATGAGACGAAAAGTGACGCCGATTTTTCAAGACAGTTTCCAAAAGCGCTATTGGCGACAAATAATTATCGGCATTATCGCGGTAGCTCTGTGTCTTGGTGGTGCTATCTGGTGGTTGAAACACCGTTCGGATCGACCAAGCGCGACGCAATATCCGATTCTAGGGATGCAATTAAGTCAGTCAGATGGTTACCAAGATTTTGACGGGTTAAAAAAGGACGGTATTCAGTTTGTTTATTTAAAAGCAACTGAAGGGGCCAGTTACAAGGATGATAATTTCGACACCAATTACAGTCGAGCAAGTGGCACTGGCTTACGCGTGGGCATCTTTCATTTTTTTAGTTTTGATAGTTCGCCTGAACGCCAAGCTGACCAACTTTTTAAAGCAGTTGGCAGCCAGACGGGTGATTTACCAATTATGATCTATTTGGATTATTATAACGACTATGCACAACAACCGCCCGCACAAAAGAAAACGCAAATGGCACTGGCGCAGCTAGTGACCTTGATTAATCAACATTATCATCAAAATTGTCTCATTGGTGGTGCACCCAGCTTATTAAAACGGTATGTGCCACACAAAGGAGACTATCCATTGTGGCAAACTACGCGGGAACAGCCAACATTGGCGACTAAGAACGGGTTCTGGCAATACACAATGGCTAGTCGGATTCCAAACAGTGATAATCAGACGAACTATCAGTTAGCAGTTTTTACTGGCACCAAGCAGCAATGGCAGACTATTAAATAGAAACGGAGAGAAAATAATGATTAAACACAAAGGCTGGTTATTATTAATCGCAATCGTGGTGGTTTTCATCGGTGGTAGTTGGGGAATTCATAGCTATTATTACGGTGGGGAAGCTTACTATACACAGATTGTTTCAAACGGAACACGAATGGAAGAAAAGGATTCAGCAGGGGAAACGGTTATCGATTATAACTATCAACAAGCAGCTTATAATGAAGATGGTGTTACCAAAAAAGTTGATTTTAATGGTAACAAATCAACGCCGCTTAAACGAAATGCGTACCTCAAATTAATCGTCAATAAAAATAAGGGTGTGGTTTCATGGGAAAAGGTTGCCAAAAACGAAATCCCAGATAAAGCTCAAAAAATGTTGAACCAATAAAGAATAACTAAAAAGGCCCATAACGCTGAGCATTATGGGCCTTTTTTAATAGCTATTCGATTAGATAATCCATATCTTCGGCTTCATCGTAAATTGAAACGGGCCGTTGATTTTCACAAGTAATTTTTAATTGATAGCCGTAGTGATCGAGAAAGACCAATTCGTTTTCCGTGAGGGAAATGACTTGACCACTCAATGGCTTATGATCGATTTGCACCAACAAGTTCGGAGTAATTTCTAATGTGTGTTTTTTTCGGGTTTGGTTGTCATTAAAAGACCAGTGTCCAGCATAAAAAGTCGCTACTTTACTCGCTTGAGTCGTCCGAACTTTTTGCTGATACTGGTGAATGGTTCGATTTAAAATTGCTTGTGGTTTTTGAAATTTAAAAAATCGCATAAGTCACACCCCAACTTACTATTATTCTACCACGAAATAGTTAGTTTGCGGACAATTAATTATCGGACTCACGACTGTTTTTTTAAGGAATGGTTAAAGAAGTGAATAGTGGCGGAATTCTTATCAGTAGAAAAACTTTTCGATAGGCTTCTAGATCTAAATCCCGTATACTGGCAGTATTAAATAAGGGAGCTGATTATAATGCAAACACTTGGGATTATTGGGACTAACTGGATTACGGGACAATTTGTTGATGCGGCCCGGGAATCTGAATCATTTAAGTTAACAGCTGTTTATTCACGGACGGCAGATAAAGCCGACCAATTTAAAACGAAGTATCACGCACCAGAAGCCACAAGTTACACTGACTTAGACGGGTTTATGAATGCCAATGAATTTGAAACCGTCTACATTGCATCACCTAACAGTCTGCACTTTGAACAAGCGAAGCAAGCAATTTTAGCGGGTAAAAATGTCATCGTGGAAAAACCTGCCTTCAGTAATCCGGCTGAAATGGCAGCCATGCAAACATTATTAAAGCAACATCCAGACCAATTCTTATTCGAAGCAGCACGTCATATTCATGAGGCCAACTTTAAGATTGTACAACAAGCCATCAACGCATTACCGGCGATCAATGGCGCGACCTTGAGCTATATGAAATATTCATCACGCTATGACGCTGTTTTAGCAGGTGAAGAACCGAATATTTTCTCACCACATTTTTCTGGAGGAGCTTTACAAGATCTCGGCGTGTATGTCGTCTATGATGCCGTCAGCTGGTTTGGTGTGCCCGATTCAGTCGATTATCAAGCTGAATTGTTACCAACTGGAGTGGATGGTAAAGGGGTCGCAACACTGCGTTATCCAACCTTTAACGTCACGTTGATTTTTGGCAAAACCGTTGATTCCTATCTAACGTCTGAAATTTATGGTGGCCAAACGACGATTGTCCTCGATAATGCCGGCACAATCGGCAGTGTTGACCGCTACAGCGAAGGTGGGCAAAAGATTGAGTCACTAGGGGAACAATCACTTGCTAATCCAATGGTTGCTGAGGCAGAAAATTTCGCGGCGATGATTGCTAATCGTGACACAAAACGGTATCATGAATTATTACAGCTAAGTGAATCGGTCAACCAAGTTTTATATCAATTAAGACAGTCGGCCGGAATAACATTTGATGCAGATTAACATGACGGAGGCAATACATGAGCGTTTCACCACTATTTCAAGCACTATGGGATGAACAAGGATTTACAGAAATGTCACCCATCCAAGAGGCAGTTTATCAACCACTGAAAAAAGACCAATCAATTCTAGGACTGGCACCCACGGGTTCTGGGAAAACCCTCGCGTTTTCATTGCCGTTATTAGAAAAAATTATGCCGGGCGAAGGGCTACAAGTCTTAATTTTGGCCCCTTCACAGGAATTGGTGATCCAAACACGGGACGTCATTCAACCTTATGCCAAGGCAATCGACTGTAATGTCCAAGCGATTACGGGGAAGGCAAATGTTAAACGCCAAATCGAACGGCTTAAGGCCAAACCAGAGATTATCGTGGCAACGACTGGTCGGTTATTAGAATTGAGCGAACAACGGAAAGTGAAATTCCATACACTCCAAGCGATTATTATGGACGAAGCTGACGAATTATTGACGGATAGCGGGCTTTCAGAAACCCGCCATATCGTGCAAGAATCACCTGCCGATGTGCAACTTGGCTTCTTTTCAGCAACATCAACCGATATCTTATTAGAGTTGGAAACATGGTTCGGCGTGCCAATCGAAACAATCGACGTGCGTGGGATTGATAAGACGGGTGGGGAAGTGTTGCATGCATTTATCCCAACTGGTAACGCTCAAAAAGTGAACGTCTTACGCCATTTAGCACATCAAAAGAATTTTAGAGGATTGGTCATTTTTAACCAATCCGCGCAACTCTTACAAGCTGCACAAACGTTAAAACATCAAAAAGTAACGTATGCCGCACTCTCAGGGCAAGGTCGCCAAACAGAACGCCAAAAAGCGCTCAAAGATTTCCGTGAAGGTAAGATTCAACTCTTACTAGCAACGGACGTGGCTGGCCGTGGCTTGGATATCACCGACTTACCTTATGTGATTAATTTTGATGTACCAAACGCAAAAATCACTTACATTCATCGTGCTGGTCGGACTGGTCGGATGGGACGCACCGGGACTGTTTTGACGTTGGGCAATCAACACGATGGGCGGAATTTGCGTAAGTTATTGGCGCCTGAATATGATCTTGTGACCCGTTATTTGGTTGGTGATCATTTGGAAGCCGAAAAACCAGTGACGCCTAAAGTAGCACCAGTTGCTGCAACGAAAGCAACATCTGCTGTACCAACTACTGGTGAAGCAACAGAAGGACAAGTACAAAAGGCTACGCCGACGACAAGCGCGCGCAAAGCCAAATTAGTACCAGTTCGCCAACAGCCAGCTGTACCATTAAAACCAAAACATAAGAAAAACCGTAAACGAAATCAAAAGAATAAGGGCTACCATAAGAAAAATAATGACTAGTGGTCTAATCCAGATTGAGCGAGAAACCTTAACAACCTGTTAAGGTTTCTTTTTTTTGGACTAGTCCGTTTGTGAAAAGGTTATCAGTAATTAATTGACAAATCTTAGGAAGCGATTACAATATAAGTAAGGGTTTTCTTTTGCTTCGTAAAATGCGATAGTGGCGAACTCTCACAATCAGGAACTAATTTTTGAAAGCCTTTTAATGGATTGGTTAGTCATTCTCGAAGAAATATCTAGACCAATTAATGAATGGTTACGAAAGTGGTTCACGATGAGATGATCATAGGAGGTGCCATACTATGGCAGAAGAACAGAACTTAGAAGCAATCATGGGATTAATTATCAACGGTGGGAACGCCAAGAGTAGCTCAATGGAAGCAATCATGGCCGCTAAGGAAGGTGACTTCGAAACAGCAGCTGCCAAACTTGCAGAAGCGGATGCTGCTTTATCAGAAGCCCATAATTCACAAACAGATATGTTAACCAAAGAAGCAAGTGGCGATCACATGCAAGTGACATTATTGACGGTTCACTCACAAGATCACTTAATGAACGCAATTACTTTCCGCGATTTAGCAGGCGAAGTCGTTGACGTTTACAAGAAGATGGCCGGTGTACCAGTCGATTAAAGTTTGGCTAATGAACAAAAGGGCTAGGACAAAATGACTTTTGTTCGAGCCCTTTTTAGTTAAAAGCAACAAATGGCACATTGAAGAGAAGAGTGGGAACGGGATGGAAATTAAATTAAATTTAAAAATGCCAGCTAGTTATTTTTATCAGAAGATTCTGGAATCAGTGTTGTTTGATATTAAGCAACAAACTGGGGATAAACTAACTGAAGCGCAGTTGCCTAATTATTCGTACGACAAGCAATTTGGCAAGAATCGGGCGACACTGAAGATTACGCAACTGATTAAAGATCAGAGCTATCACTACGAAACGACTTCTACCCGGGGGAGCTATCAATCAAGTTACGATATTTTCGCGAATGGACCGCAGTCTATTGAAGTCATCTATCGCGCAAATGCCAAAGTAAATGGCAAATTACAACAAACCAATGATATGTTGATGGCCTTTGTCATGGGTTTCATGCGTAAACGCGGCTTTAAGAAAATGTTGAAACAAATCGAAAAAGCATATCAAGCAGAACAATAAGCAATGACTTTGAGAGAAAGTAGGATGACCAGTAATGGAATACCATCAATTAGCAAGCACCATTTCCTAAAGATTTTTTGTAGGGTTCAGCTTCTGCAGCCTATCAAATTGAAGGGGCCTACCAAGAAGATGGTAAGGGCCGGTCTGTGTGGGATGAATTTGTCCGCATTCCAGGCAAAACGTTCAAAGCCACGAATGGTGATGTGGCGGTGGATCACTATCACCGTTTCGAAGAAGACGTGGTACTAATGGCACGCGCTAGGCTCAAAGCCTATCGTTTTTCGATTTCATGGCCACGGGTCTTACCAAATGGTAAAGGCGCTGTGAATGAGGAGGGCTTAGCCTTTTATGATCGTTTAATTAATACATTAATTGCCAATGATATTGAACCAATCGTGACGATTTATCATTGGGACTTACCGCAAGCGTTGCAAGCCGAATATGGCGGTTGGGAATCGCGTCAAATTATTGAAGATTTTACCAACTACGCAGGCTTATTGTTCGAACGCTTCGGCGATCGTGTGCAACATTGGGTTACCTTGAACGAACAAAATATCTTCATCACTCACGGCTATTTAACAGTGGAGCATCCGCCAGCAGTGACTGATGCTAAGCGAACTTATCAAGCTAATCATATGGCAAACCTTGCCAATGCTAGTGCGATTAAATTATTCCATGAAAAAGGCTATCAAGGGGGCATCGGACCTAGTTTTGCCTACAGCCCAACTTATGCGCTGAATGCGGACCCAGAAAATCAAATTGCGGCTGATAATGCTGAACAAATTAACGCTGATTTGTGGATGGACGTTTATGCTTGGGGCCGTTATCCGAAATTAGTGATGACTTATCTCGAACGAAACGGGATTGCACCCGAAATTACTGAAGCGGACCAAGCTTTATTAGCCGATCCACTCGCACATCCCGATTTTATGGGGTTGAATTACTATCAGACGATGACGGTTACGACTAATCCATTAGAAGGTGGCGTTGGCTTGACCAAGCAAAATACTTCCGGTAAAAAGGGCACTAGCCAAGCAAGTGGGTTGCCAGGCGTCTATAAGACCGCTGATAACCCCTATATGCAACAAACTGACTGGGATTGGAATATTGACCCAGAAGGAATCCGAATCGCACTCAGACGTATTGAGAGCCGTTATGGACTGCCGGTCTTAATTACTGAGAACGGTTTAGGGGCTTATGACACCTTGAAAGAAGGCGGGCAAGTGCACGACGACTACCGGATTGCCTTTTTAAAGGCGCACGTTCAAGCCATCCACGAAGCTATTACCGATGGCGTTTCGGTCATCGGTTACACGACATGGAGCTTCACAGATTTATTAAGTTGGACAAACGGCTATCAAAAACGCTATGGCTTCGTCTACGTGGATCGCGACGAAACAGAAGAAAGAGAACTAAACCGCTATCCAAAAGACAGTTTCTACTGGTACCAAAAAGTCATTAAAAGCAACGGGGAAATACTATAGAGTGCGCAGTCGAACGGGTTGGTTTTGAGGATTAACAGAAAAATACATATTATGGCGGGTTTAAGCCATAGTATGTATTTTTAGGTTAACCGGAAAAGGCAGTTCGAAGCAGCACGTTTAAAACAAGAGTGCGCAGTCGAACGGGTTGGTTTTGAGGATTAACAGAAAAATACATATTATGGCGGGTTTAAGCCATAGTATGTATTTTTAGGTTAACCGGAAAAGGCAGTTCGAAGCAGCACGTTTAAAATAAGAGTGCGCAGTCGAAAGGGTTGGCTTTGAGGATTAACAGAAAAATACATATTATGGCGGGTTTAAGCCATGATATGTATTTTTAGGTGGCTCCTATGATGGAATTACGGACAAACTGTTCGATATAATACATCATAAAGGAGCTTTTTATTATGGCAATTAAATATTCAAATGAATTTAAAGAATCGATTGTTAGCTTAAGTCAGACTGGCCGTTCGGCCAACTCACTGGCT
>NZ_JBJKTM010000008.1:0-79450 GCF_046580785.1 Latilactobacillus sp. VITA-14 | reverse complement strand
TTTTGAGCACATTAGTGCTCAAGATTTAACGACGACGTTACTCCAAATTAACCAGCGACCGCTTAAAATACTCGACTGGCAAACACCGTATCAGGTGATGCTGACAAATTTGTCCAAAAATTCGGATTAAATTTGCAATCTACCAAAATATGAAAGATAATAGTTCAGAGGGTTACCTCGTAAAACTTGAAAATGTTCAACCAGTCAGAAATGGATATTTAATTGTTAAGCGAGTATTTGATTTGATTTTTGCCATTCTATTTGCAATTCCTGCATCGATAGTGATTTTAATTTTTGGTGTATTAATTAAAATGGACACTCCAGGTCCAATGTTTTATAAGCAGGAACGTGTTGGTAAAATGGGTTCCGTCATATATGTTACTAAGCTTCGATCGATGTATACAGATGCAGAATCAAAGTCTGGCGCTGTTTGGGCAAAAAAGAATGATTCTAGAATCACAAAGATGGGACATTTCGTACGCATGACAAGAATTGATGAATTACCCCAGATATTTAGTGTTATTTCTGGTGAAATGAGTTTTATTGGACCACGACCAGAGCGACCATCATTTACGAGTCAATTTTCTGAAGAAGTTCCAGGATTTGAAAAAAGATTACGAGTAACGCCGGGACTTAGTGGTTTGGCGCAAATTCGCGGAGGATATGATGCCACGCCTAGTGAAAAACTGGCGGATGATTTGGAGTATATTGACAACATTAGCTTTAAAGAAGACTTGCTCATAGTTCTGCACACGCTTTCTGTGATAGTGACTGGACACGGAGCGTATTAAGAAATACGATGCGAGACTGCATCTCATTTTTCATAATTTTTTGAATGGAGAGTGATCCCTTGGTTGTAATTTTAGGACTGATGGCGATATTTCTCAGTGTAGTATTTCCAATGGTTGGCATTATTTTTGGTGCTGCAGTGATTATCTTTGAGAAAAAAACTAATATTCTAGCAATCCTGGGCATAGCACTGGGCTTTGTAGGATTTGCGATGCATTATATATATCTACCGACAGACGACATGTTCAGATACGTTGCCTATATGAACTCGATTCAATCTGTTAACGGTATATCTGAGTTTGTTTCACAAATTTACAGTACAACGCCCGTGTCTGAGTATGGGCTTAACGGGCAAACTTGGCCTTTGTCTGCAGTACTTTTATTTATCATCTCGAAAACGGCAGATTATCGGTTATTATCAGCCGTTACTGTAGTATTGTCTATTTTTGTTAGATTGTTTGCGATTGCTAAAGTTACCGAAACGGATAAAGTAGATGCTTTAACAATATTCATCAGAACGTTTGGCTATTTTTCATTAATTTTTATGATGACACTGAAGTTGCCAGTTAGTGGGTTTAGATGGTATGTGGCAACCGATATTGTTATTTTGCTTATGGCGAGCGATGCTTTAAATAAAGAATTAATTACCATTCCTAAATTATTCTGGTCTGTGGTGGCTGGATTGTTTCATCCAGCAGCATGGGTTTACCTCGGAATAAAGGTATTTGCCGCAATTTTATCTTCTAGAAACAATAGTTTTGTTAAGCGTTGGTTACCGCTTTTTGCAGTAGTAGCTTTGGGTGTTGTAGTGGTTTTCCATAGTAGCTTGGTTGGCAACGTTTTGAATCAGTTTGCTGCTTATGTCAGTGGCGATAGTTTTTCTGGGACGTTTGAGTGGATGAGAAAATTTTATGTAGGATGGTTCATCATAGTTTCGTTGATGTTTTCTAGATTCTATTTAATTCGTCAGGACGTTTCAAAAGCTAATTTGTACAACGTTGAGTTCAATTATCTTTTAACCGGCCTAAGTCTGCCGTTCTTTTTGTTCCAAAGAATATATCCATTTGCATGGGTCATGTTGACGGTAGTTTGGATATTTAGTGTTGTGAAGACAAAGAAATTCACCTACATTGATTTGGCCGTGGTGATTTTAACTTTGGTAATTGGATTCACGTATTATTGGACAGCCCCTGGTAACTTTTTGCCACCGACAGATTTGTTATCTTACGGGAAAATGTTAATTACACCGATTTGGAGATGAAAATATTGAACGAAAAAGAAAAAATTGATGTTGTAATTCCTTGGGTAGACGGGTCAGATCCTGTTTGGCAAATGAAAAAAAACTCGTATATGAACGGCGCTAGTGATTCATCAGATGAAATGAAATCAAATAACAGGTTTGATGATTACGGAACTCTGAAATACTTATTTAGATCCATTGAATTGTATATGCCATGGGTTAATAACATATTTTTAGTGACCGATAGGCAAGTTCCAGATTGGTTGGATTCAACTAAAGTTAGAGTTGTTGATCACACGGAATTTATTGATGGGAAACTCCCTACGTTTAATTCAAATGTGATTGTTACAAGTATTTATAAAATTCCGGGGTTATCTGAAAAGTTCATATTGCTGAATGATGACTGTGTATTGTGGAATATGAATAATCCAGAGGACTATTTTATCAATGATATGCCCGTGGACATTTTAGCAGAAAATTCAATTGTGCCTTTTCAAGATGGATTTTTTCATATCTCACAAAACGGTACAGCAATTGTTAATAAACTTTTTAGTAAGCGCTTTGTGATGAAAAAAAACTTACGAAAATTTTTCAATTTAAAATACGGACTGACGCAAGTCAGAACGTTATTGTCACTTCCGTATGGTGGATTTGTGGGTTTCTATAATCCACATTTTGCACTTGCGTACCGAAAGTCTGACTTTTTGAGTTTTGAAAAAATTGGATTGATTGAGCTGAAAAATACGTGGGCTAATCGTTTCAGAGAAGCAACGGATATCAGTGATTGGGCAGTAAGATACTACAGAAATATTAAAGGAAATTTCGTGCCGGGTAAGTTGAGAGGCCTTTATACAACAGTGGGTGATTTTAAGGATCCGGTCAAAGTGAGCTCAAAAGTAAAAATGTTAGTTGTAAATGATGACAGCGTCAGAGATGAAGTTGCATTGCACAATTTGGAGAAAACGTTGAATGACAAGTTCTTTAAAAAGTCAAAATATGAAATTTGAATTAACTGTTGTTGTACCGGTGTATAACGTTGAAAACTACCTGCTACGTAGTATCGAGTCGCTAGGAAGTTGGTTAAATAACAAAGCAATCGAAATACTGATTGTCGATGATGGATCAACTGATGATAGCTTATTAGTTGCTCGTCACATTGAAGAGACATATAACAATGTGTCCGTCTATCATAAAGATAACGGTGGATTATCATCAGCTCGAAATTTTGGGCATTCTTTAGCCGGTGGACGATACGTATATTTTTTTGATTCAGACGACGCTTTGAGCGAAGATGCAGCGAAAATCCTACTGAAGACAATTCTTAGCACTTCCGATGACTTGATTATGTTTGGATACGACGAGATTCTTGAAGATGGAACGATAAATACGTTTACGAATAAAATTAAGTCGCAAGAAATGGAGCTCATCCTTGAAAAGGATGATATTCTAACTGAACTCTTGGGTATGAAACAGGGATTCGTTCCAGGGTATGCGCCTACTAAAATTTTCCGATCTGATGCAATAAAAGAACTGTCTTTTAGGGAAATGTACTACGAAGATTTGCCCTTTTTTATGGATTTTTTAAGACAAAATGCCTCAGATACGTATAGATTTATCAACTTGCCTTTGTATAAGTATTACCGTAGATCTGGTAGCATAACACTGCAATCTAGTGAAACTAAACTTATGGATAAGATGACTTCGTTAGATATAATGCTTGATGCTGTGCTTGAAATGTCTAGCAACCCGAGAATAGTGAACGAAGCGTTTAAATCCTACTTCGTAGGCTACCTTTGGATTGCTAAATTAAATAAGGATGTTTCTTCTGTTTTGGTAAGCAAACGTGTTCATAAGGCTTTACATTCTAATCAGGGAAAATATTTCGAACTCTTTAAGGGATTCAAAAATTTTGTCAAATTTGTCTACTATCGAACATTCTAGAAGAAAGTGGGGAGAGTGTTTGTGACTTTGGTATCCGTAATTATCCCAACGTACAATAGTGCTGACACTTTATGGGAGACGCTTTTGTCAGTAGAAAATCAAACTTTGGATGATTTAGAAATAATTATTGTGGACGATTCAAGTTCCGATGATACTGTTCGATTAATCAATAAATTCAAAGAATATAGTAATCGAACAGTAAGGACCGCATTTAATTCGAAGAACGAAGGCGTTGCAATGACTAGAAATGTTGGAATATCAATGTCTCGCGGTGAATATGTCGCCTTTTTAGACTCGGACGATATATGGCTACCAGATAAATTGAAAATGCAGGTTTCGAAAATGATGGATAGAGGCATCGCTTTTTCGTTCACTAACTATGAGACGATGGATCATGAGGGAACACCTCTTAAGGCAAGGAAATTACCTGCGGGTAGATACTCTTTGGATGATTTTTTGAAGGGAAATCCCGCAGGGTTGCTGACCGTTGTTGTGAAAAGAAGTGTGATTCCTGATAATCTTTTCCCGGATGCACATCATGAGGACTACGCAGCCTGGATTATGTTAATTAGAAAAGTGAAATATGCCTTTTTGTTTGAGGAATCGCATGCTAAATACAGGATTCATAATTCGCTTTCTTCTAATAAAATTAAATCTATGTTTTGGACGTTTAATGTGTTGAGGAACTTCGGTGGTTTACATGGGTTGTCCTTAATGATTGGATTTTTAAACTATATTTTAAGAGTTTTAGGTAGAGAGTAGGAGGAACTTGTATGATTCCTAAAATTGTGCATTATGCTTGGTTTGGACGAGAAATTCCGATCGAGGTTGAAGAGAGAGTACAACGCTGGAAGCAAATATTACCAGATTGGGAGTTTAAGCTTTGGAATGAAGAAAATTGGGATTTCTCACAGTATTCGTTTTCAAAGCAGATGTATGAAACCAAAAACTGGGCATATTTGACTGATGTGTTGAGACTAGACGTTTTGAACAAGTACGGTGGAGTTTATTTGGATACTGATATGGAACTGAAGAAAAGCCTTTCTCCGTTTTTGGCAAAGCGACTTGTGATGGGTTTTTTGTACAAAAATAGTCTTGCAACCGGAATTATTCTGGCGGAACCCAATCATGAATTTATTAATAACATGCTACAAGTGTACGAAAATCGCGCTTTTACTAAGATGCAGCCATTGTTGCTTGAATATACAAACAACCCAATTATGACGGTCTTGTTCTCCACTTTATATCCTGAATTTAGTAACACTGGTGTCCGACAAGAAATCCAGGATGGCATCTTAATATTGCCGTTGGATTATTTTTCATATTTTTCTAGAAACAGAGAAGCAAACTTTGCGGAGCATTTGTTTATGAATTCATGGGGGAGAACCAATAAGCAGTCGGTTAGAAGCAGTCTAAAAAGTGTGTTACGCAATCATTTCCCTACTCTTTGGACTAGTTTATCCTCTGAAAATGGCAGAAAAGTCACTGAAAAAGACATTCAAAACATCTTTAAGGAGATAGAAAATGAAGCGTAAAGTTGTTATTTTGATGCGGAACTTAAAGATGGGTGGGGCTGAGAAAGTCCTGATCAGCTTTTTGAAAAACTTCGATCGTGAAATGTATGATGTAAGTTTGATTCTGTATACGGTAGAGGGTGAATTAGTTAAGGAAGTCCCAAGTGATGTAGACATTAAAGGATTAGTGCCAAAAGAGAATGGTCTGTTTTCGAAAATATATAGAGCAACGTTTAAGCGGATTTTATTTTATGTGCCGAAGCTATTGGAGATTACAAATCGAGTTGACAGTTCAACAGTGGTCATAAGTTTTATGGAGGGAATCTCTACTCACATTGCCTCGATATACAAGAAGAATCCCAAGATTGCTTGGATTCATACTGATGTAAGCACTAATCCATGGGCTGACTCCAGCTATAGATCAATAACTCAACAAGAACGTATTTATAACAGTTACGACAAAATTGTGTTTGTATCTGAAGGTGGTAAAAATGGATTTATGTCTAAATTTCCACAAGTAAATACTGACAAGACGATAATCCATAATGTGATTGATTCACGGGAAATACAAAATAAAAGTTTGATTGTCGATGATAACTATTCAGAATGGTTGCGACTCACTGATAATACATTCAGAGTTATCTCTGTAGGAAGAGCGGACCCAGTAAAAAGATTTGATCTGTTGATAGAAGCTTTCAAGAATGCAGCAGAATCAACAGTGATGCCACTTTCTTTGACAATTATTGGGTATGGATCATCTTTCAATAACTTGAAGAATATTGTTGATAAGAACAATTTGAGTAACGTGTTTCTGTTGGGGATGAAGTCTAATCCAATGCCTTATGTAAAGTCGTCGGATTTGTTTGTTAATTCATCTCGAGTTGAGAGTTATCCAACGGTTATTGGAGAGGCATTGGTCCTTGGTGTACCTGTCTTGGCAACAAAAAATGGCGGTTCGGAAGAGATTTTGGAAGATGGTCGTTTCGGTGAATTGATTGAAAATACGGCGGATGTGTCTACGTTGTCTGCTAATTTATTGGGTGCTGTAAACAACGTGAAAGATTTAAAAAGCAAAGCACTATCCGCACAGAGTCATTTTTCAATGGCGAAAGTTTTGAGTGAATATACTCGATTAATTGATAAAGTTTCGGCAGATAGGAATACGTTAAAAAATGAATAGAACTAAGCGTGCAAAATTAAATGTAATGGTTACGTTAATAACTTATTTTGTACAGTTGTTTCTTTCGATGATTGTACGTGTGGTGTTCATTCAAAAGTTAGGTAACGATTACCTAGGATTAAATGGCGTATTAACAAGCACTTTGTCAATGTTGTCACTAGTTGATTTAGGATTGGATTCTGTCTTTGTGTACACTCTTTTTCAGCCATTAAAAGAAAAAGATGCAAAAAAAATCACAGCGGTCATGCGACTTTACAGGAATACTTTTAGATGGATTGCAATTATTGTAACTGTTTTAGGAGTAATTTTAGTAGCGTTTTTGCCTGAAATAATAGGGAATGCAGGCATGAAATTACCGGATGTTTATACCATTTACTTTTTATTTCTAGCGAATACAGTTTCAAGTTATTTGCTTGGTTATAATCGATCTGTATTAAATGCAAACCAGCAAGGGTATATTGTGAATGGAGTAACTTCGCTTAGCTTTGTAGTTGTAAATCTGGCTCAGCTGATTAGCTTAATGATTTTTAAAAATCCGGTTTTGTATGTGTCTATACAACTAATGGGAACTATTGTTTTGAATGTAATTATTACTGTAATTGCGCGGCATGAGTTTCCTTTTTTGAAGGTTACTGACCGAGTTCTTCTTGGTTCTTCAGAAAAATCCAAAATTTTTAAAAATTCGGTTGGTGGGTTTTCAAGTAAAATAGGGAGCTTGATCGTTTTTGGTAGTGATAATATTGTTTTGTCGCTATTTACTAATCTAGCCACTGTTGGTATCTATTCAAATTATTCAGTAATAACGAATGCTATACAGACAATTCTGCAAAAAGTTTCCAGCGCGTTAACCCCGAGTGTTGGAAATTTAGGTATTGAAAGAGATTCTGAAAAAAATAGAATTGTATTAACAGAAATAATTTTTATTTTGTATACATTAATCGCGGGTGGATATGCAATTTATTTAGTTGTACTTTCGCCATTTATGCGCATGTGGGTGGGAGAAAAATCTGTATTTGCTGTTCACACGGAAACTTTGATTTCTATTGTACTTATTTTGCAGTTAGTTCGTGTGCCATTTTGGATATACATTGATGCTTTTGGATTACAATGGGTTCAGAGGTGGAAGTCGATCATAGAGGCTTTTGTAAATATCTTCTTAACGTTGCTGTTCGTTGGTCCATTTAAGCTGGGGGTGAATGGGGTATTGCTAGGAACGATACTGTCCACAGCAATGACCGTATCATGGATAGAACCATTCGTTATTTACAAGTATCCTTTGAAAGGAAATTTTCAAGGTGTGTCAGAACTATTGTGTAAGTTTGGATTGCTATTCGGTATTCAAACTTTCCTTGGTTATTTAGGCGAGGCGTACTTGGGTGGTAATTCGTTAATTTCAATAATGGGAAAAGTTGCCACGATGCTTTTGGTAAGCGCTGCAATGATTATCATAATGTTTGGCCGAAGCAACTATTTTTGGGTATTAAAAAAGCGTCTGTTCAATTAAACGTATTACTTTTTAGGGTACGGATTGATTACGAACGTAAAAAAAGGCATCGCACAAGCCGACTTTTGGGTTAGTTTGTGCGATGCCTTTTTATTGGTGATAAATTAGTTAGTTGCATCTATAATTTCATTATGAACACGAGTAATCTCATCTTGAGACATTTCTTGGTAAGAAACGCCATCAATCATCACACCAGTACCGGTCATTTGATCACGGTTAATGGTTTGAGCAGAATCACGATACTTAGTGGCTAAGTTACGTAATGAAGTAAGCGAAATGTTTGAACGAACATTGTCAGATACTGCATTTAGGAAATCGTTTGAGAGAACGCTAGAAGGATCATCTTTCAGCTCATTAATTACTGATTCAATCACGAGTTGTTGGCGGATTTGGCGACCGTAGTCTCCTTGTGGATCGTCGTAACGCATACGTGAGAATTGCAATGCTTGTGCACCATCCATGTGGTAGGTTTGACGGCTCCTATGTCAAGAATCCGGACATAAAAGTACGAACAAATTTGACTTTCAATTTAAATTACTTAATTTAATTTTCGGAGGCCGAAGTTTTAGTCCCGTCCAGATTTTAAAAACGCTTTAGAGTATATTAAATAAGCCCCAACATTATTGAATTTAATAGCCTGTAGCTACGCTACAAGTGAAATACGATCACTGTTATACCAACGAATATAGTTATCAATTCCGGCGATTGCTTCATGAATTGTCTTAAAATCTTGGAAATTAACGTATTCACGTTTCAAAATTGAATGAAAACTTTCAATTCGCGCGTTATCGCCGGGCTGACCCTTTCGGGAGTAAGAATGCTTGATACCATACTTCGATAAAGTGTTTTCAAATAAGTCACTTGTGTATTGGCTTCCCATATCACTATGAATAATTTGTGGTTTAACTGCTTGCGCCATGACTTGGGTAATAACGTTAGTCGCTAGTTCTTTAGTCATCTGCGTATTAAGTTGGTAAGCAATAACCTGTCGGGTTACTGGATTATAGACACTAGCTAGGTAACACCAAGTATGGTTAAGGGGAATGTACGTAATATCAGTCAATAAAATACCAGATTGATCAGTTAACTGCTTAATCAAGTTTGGTCGCTGATCATAATCAGTCTGAGTG
The DNA here is from genome assembly GCF_046580785.1 of Latilactobacillus sp. VITA-14. Classification (NCBI taxonomy): domain Bacteria; kingdom Bacillati; phylum Bacillota; class Bacilli; order Lactobacillales; family Lactobacillaceae; genus Latilactobacillus; species Latilactobacillus sp. VITA-14. Next base: position 70,152 of record NZ_JBJKTM010000008.1, on the reverse strand, counting down.
GTTGGCTTATTGATTCGTTTAACCATTCTAGATCTAATCCCTAATTCACACATTTGTTGATAGACCAGACGTTGACTAACGTGAATATCAGACTGTTGATTTAGTAAGATCGTTAATCGTGGGTAGCCATACATTGGATATCTTAACCAAGCCGTTAACACTTCTTGTTTAATTAAATGCCGGCGGCGTTCAGTTCTACTTGGCTGCCAATGTAGATAATCATAGTAGGTTGAGCGCGGAATTTTGAGTACTGATAAGATACGCGTAATGCGGTGCCCAGCAAGTAAATTAGCGTTGACGACTTCTAACACGAGGGCACGCTCTTTAATAATTAGCTTTTTGCCATGAGCACCGCCGCTCGTTTTAAAATATCAAGTTCTTCTTTTAACCGTTTATTTTCTTTAATCAGAGCACGTTCATTTGATGATAGCACTTTAGTGTTGTTAGGATCAGCTTGTTTAATCCACTTAGTGACCGTTGAAACACTGACGTTGTATTCTTTAGCCAGTGAGTTGGCCGAACGGCCAGTCTGACTTAAGCTAACAATCGATTCTTTAAATTCATTTGAATATTTAATTGCCATAATAAAAAGCTCCTTTATGATGTATTATATCGAACAGTTTGTCCGTAATTCCATCATAGGAGCCGAAAGATTATATATATCTAAAGGATTAGTGGCGTTTTATATACTTTATTTTTTAGGGACTATAGGAGTTATTTTTGTAGTATTCCCAGTCTTGCATTTGTTAAAACCAACATTCTTATTTTCAACTATAGTTTACGTAGGTATGTCAATTTACATGTTTTTATGGCAGCAACAATCAATAGCGGCGTCTTATATATCCAATACTAATGATATTCCATATGTCAAATCATTTCTTTACTCTAGCGTGGTTGGTGTGATCTTCGCTTATCTTTTAACTAAATATTCTACTTTAGGTATTTGGGGAATTATTTTAGGCTTAGGTTTTGTACAACTATTGTATAATAATTGGAAATGGCTATTAGTTGTATTTAAAAGAGTCGATTTAAATTTATTCAAGGTTATTGAAAATGGTTTGAAGGCATGGGTAGGTAAGTATAAATTTTAAAAGACTAGTGATAACTGTGATTTTTGATATTGTATATAGCTTTTAATTCATGAAACATAGCAATTAGTTCTATGTTAATTTTTTTAATATGTATTCAGTGACACCCTCCATTATTAAAGAATTTTAATAATGGAGGGTGTCATCTTTGATTAACTGTTTATATTTAAATTAATCAATATAAATAACTAATGTTATAGTTTTGTTATAATGAAATATGTGAGTAATCTAATATCGAAATAAAAGTAATAAAATTCATAGTTCTAATGCGAGCACAAAGGTATTAATTATACAAATAGTTTTCTAAACTTCTTTTGCACTTTAAACTTAATATTATTGGCTGTTCGCCGTGTGATGTTTAAGTCTGCGGCGATTTCTTTTAGGCTGGCGTTGTAGAAGTAACGCAGAACTAAGAAGCGTTTTTCGCGTGGTGTACAGACTTGATAGAGGCGTTCGAAGAGGTCGTTACAGATGGCGGCGTCTTCTGGGTTACAGTATGGATCTGCGACTTGGTCGAGGTAATCCATCACGGAATCATCATCGTTTATCCGGTTAACGAAGCCGATTCGCTTGTCGTGGTTATTATCCTTGCGGAAGGTCATCATAATGGCCCATTTAACAGCCTGATACGCGTAAACCATGAAGCGGTGGGTTTCGACTTCAATATTGCCTGGGAAATGATCGTAGGCTTCGACAAAGGCAATAACGCCAATTTGGTAGAGATCGGCGAAGTTGCTACGTTGTCTTGGAACGTGGAGATCTTTGAGAACGCCATAGATGAGGGTGTCGTCTTGTATAATAAAATCAAAAGCAGTTTGTAAATCTGATTGGGTCATTGTAAAGCATCCTGTCTACTATGAGCTCACAGTGTGAATTACCGGTAAGTTCACTATAGCGGGTTTGCATAAAGAAGGATAATCGCCGATTTTAGCGGTAAATCAATCCGTTTCAGCTTTAATTTGCGCAAATGCATTGAAATACAAATGAAAATTATTGTAAATAGCGACTTCGGGTTAATTTATAATTGGCGTAATTTTTGAATTAGTGCTTTAACACTTTTGATATAGCACTGAATGTCAAATACGCTGAATTCGGGGTATTCATGGATTACGGCTTGGTAAATGAAATTTTCCTTATGCATTTTAAGTGCGTTGAGTAATCCGAGTAGTTCAGTAGCTGTTTTCGGAACATTCGAGCACAGATGGCAATGGCAATCATCGAAGCGATGGACGATGCTTGGCTTGAAACAAGTCTTGAGCTTGATTTGATAGCCGAAATTAGTGGCACACACAGTGAGACAGCCAAGTTGGACTTTGCCAATGGCTGCACATTGATGAATTTCAGTATCGATTTGACGGCCTTTATAAGGGAGGATACAGGTACAGTCATTTAGCAATGTAACGTAGAGCTGGTTATCGCTAACTTCGTAATCACGGACGTAGTGGAGCGCTAACCACGGTGCGTTTTGATGAGCCGTGCCACTTAATGGTAAATACTGATATTCGCCATTGATGTGTGGAATCTTACGATACCAATTGAAACAATGGCAAAGGTACCGGGGTTGTGAGAAGTCCATGATCTGATGGCGATTATAAGCGCGCATTAGTTGCCGGGTAGAACGCGGACTAATTTGGAGACCGGTTATGCGGTCTAACACAAGACTTTGCGATTTTTTATAGGGAATAATCACCATTGTGTCACTCGTAATACTAGTTTGGTAAGAACGGGGAATTGACGATTGATCCAGCTCACAGAAGTTATAATCAATGCCACGTTTGATGATGAGTGGCACAGGAAGACACTCGTGATATGTATTGATATGTTTGGGATGTAGTAGAAACATCGAAGACCTCCTTTATTGTTAACATCTTGAGAATACCAATGATGGGAATCGCTTACAAAACAATTATGAAAAGATTGATAAAATCCTAAGTGCTTGTTAATCTTTTCCTCATTTTCGGCATATAATTGGTGCAAATCCACTTTTTTATGGCATACTGTTATTAGACTATAAGTTATGGGGGATTTTAGTAGATGAAAGTACGTAAAGCAGTTATTCCAGCAGCCGGACTAGGCACTCGTTTTCTACCAGCTACCAAAGCGATGGCGAAGGAAATGTTGCCAATTGTTGATAAACCAACGATTCAATTTATCGTGGAAGAAGCAAAGGCTTCAGGGATTGAAGATATCTTAATTATCACTGGTAAGGGCAAACGCCCAATTGAAGATCACTTTGATTCAGCACCAGAGTTGGAACAAAACTTGAAAGCCAAGAATAAGACCGCTATGTTGAAGATGGTCAACGAAACGACTGATATGGGGGTTAACTTGTACTTCATTCGCCAATCACATCCAAACGGATTAGGGGATGCAGTGCGTCTTGCAAAATCATTCGTTGCTGACGAACCGTTCGTCGTTATGTTAGGTGATGACTTGATGGAAGATAAGGTGCCATTGAGTAAACAACTAATCAATGAATATGAAGAAACACATGCATCACAATTAGCCGTTATGAAGGTGCCACATAATGAAGTGGACAAATACGGTGTGATTAACCCAGAAAACAAAGTTAAAGATGATTTATACAACGTTAAGAACTTCGTTGAAAAACCAGCTGTTGATAAGGCGCCTAGTGATTTAGCCATCATCGGTCGTTACCTGTTAACGCCTGAAATTTTTGATATTTTAGAAAACCAAAAACCAGGGCTTGGTGGCGAAATTCAATTAACCGATGCAATCGATGAATTGAACAAGACCCAACGCGTCTTCGCTCACGAATTCAAAGGCCGTCGTTACGATGTTGGTAACAAATTCGGTTATTTAGAAACAAGTATTGAATATGGCTTAAAACACCCAGAAGTGAAAGATGACTTGAAGAAATACATCATCGACTTAGCAGAAGAATTAAAAAAAGACACTAAAAAAGAAAATAAATAACCTGTAAAAAACGTTCAACCACTCCGTACATTGGAGTGGTTGAACGTTTTTTGTTGTTTTAAATGATAAGGCCTTCACAGTGATCCACCTCATGTTGAATAATCTGTGCAATCCAGCCTGAGAAAGCCTGCTTGTGTGGCTTAAAGGCTTGGTCTTGGTAAGTGACCTCAATTGTTTCATAACGCGTTGTAGGGCGTTCTCCGGTTAATGAGAGGCAGCCTTCAGTCGTTTGATAAGGTTTGGCTTGGCGCACAATCTGTGGATTCACAAGAATCACAGGTAAGACGCCCATTTGAACGATGATAATCCGTTTATTGATGCCAATCATGTTGGCAGCCATTCCGACGCAACGCTCTGTGTTGGCTTGTAAAGTATCACGTAAATCGGTCAGCACATCGGTATCAGCTGGTGTTGCTGGAACTGCTTTTTGAGCTAAGAATTGAGTGTCACGCATAATGGGTTTAATCATAGTAGACTCCTTGAGTAGTAGTTCTTCCATTATAGCAGAAAATAAACTCATTCAATTCTCATTTAGTGAAAGTCCGCCTTATCTGCGGGCTTTTTTAATGCGATTATTTAGGGATTAGAGTCTGCTTTTCAATATTGTGGTAAAAAATTCGACAAATTTGGATTTTATGCTTATAATTATTAACATACTATTATAAAACGTCTAATCTAATCTTAATAACGCGTTAAGAGCGATGAGAGAAGTTGGTCAGGCATTAGGGGAGGATCACATGAAGAAATTACTCGTATTTTTAGGCAGCTGTTTACTCGCAGGCTTATTTGTATTTGGGGGTCAAGTGAATAATCAGGTTCAAGCCGCTGAAAAAACTTATGAAATCGGTACGGATGTGACCTATCCACCATTCGAGTTTGCGAATGAGAAGAATCAATATGTCGGTATTGATATTGATATCATGAAGGCAATTGCGAAGTCCGAGGGCTTTAAAGTGAATATTAAACCGTTGGGCTTCAACGCAGCGGTTCAAGCCGTTCAGTCGGAACAAATTGACGGGGTGATTGCCGGGATGACAATTACACCTGAACGGCAAGCAAAATTCGATTTCGCTGATCCTTACTACAAGACCGGGGTTGTAATGGCCGTTCAAAAGGACAGTAAGATTAAAGGCTTAGAAGGGTTACGCGGTAAACGTGTTGCAATTAAAACAGGGACGTCCGCTGGGGCCTATGCGACGGCCAAAGCGAAAGAATATGGCTTTACCACCGTTACGTTTGATGATTCAGATAATATGTATAATGATGTTGTGAATGGTAATTCGGCAGCCTGTTTTGAAGACGAGCCCGTTATGCAATATGGGATTAAGACGGGCTTGAAACTCAAGATTGTCACCAAACCTGCTGAAGGTGGCGAATATGGATTTGCCGTTAAGAAAGGGAGCAATCCTGAACTCATCGCTAAATTCAATAAAGGTCTTGCTAAATTAAAAGCAAATGGTCAATACGACAAAATTAAAGCAAAATATTTAAGTACAGAATCAACCAAAAAAGCAACCAAAAAAGCAACCGTTGATCACAGCTTTTTTGGATTATTGAAAGAAAATAAAGATGCGTTGTTGAGCGGTTTAGGCCAGACGTTATTATTAACAGTCATTGCGATTTTCTTCGCAACCATTTTCGGGGTTTTCTTCGGATTACTCGGCGTCTTGCCTAACCGGTTTGCGCGTGGCGTTTCAGATACGGTCATCTATATTTTCCGTGGGTTACCCCTCTTGGTGCTTGCGTTATTCATCTATACTGGGATTCCAAGTTTAACTGGGCAGAAGATTCCAGCGATTGTGGCTGGGGTCATCACGCTGATGTTCAATGAAGGGGCTTATACTGCAGCCTTTGTCAAAGGGGGCATTGGCGCGGTTAGCACCGGACAAATGGAAGCAGCGCGGAGTTTAGGGTTAACATATGGTAAAGCAATGCGGCGCGTTGTGTTACCACAAGGGATCCGCATTATGATTCCATCCTTCATTAACCAATTCATCATCACATTGAAAGATACGTCAATTTTATCAATCATCGGGATTCTCGAATTGACACAGACGGGTAAAATTATCATCGCCCGCAACCTTGAAGGGTTCAAAATCTGGGCAATGATTGCCTTAATCTATCTGATCGTTATCACGTTACTCACGTGGTTATCGAAGTACATTGAGGGGAGAATAAATAACTAATGAATAGAATTGAAGTGTCTCATCTTATTAAGAATTACGGCAGTAACGAAGTGTTAAAAGATTTGGACTTAACGGTCGGTGATAACGAAGTGGTTGTCATGATCGGTCCCTCAGGTTCAGGAAAGAGCACGTTCTTGCGCTGCTTGAATCGCTTAGAAGAACCCACGAGTGGTGAGATTATCGTTGATGGGTACAACCTCAGTGATCCTAAGAGTGATTTGAATCAAATTCGCGAAAAAATCGGGATGGTATTCCAACACTTTAATCTTTTCAAAAATCTAACGGTCGCTGAAAATATTACACTCGCACCAGTAGAACTCGGTAAAATGACGCCGGCAGAAGCAAAAGAAACCGCCAAGAAACTACTTGAAACGGTTGGTTTATCAGAGAAATTCGATGCAAAACCACAATCGCTATCAGGTGGGCAAAAACAACGGGTCGCCATTGCGCGTGCCTTAGCGATGAAACCTGATATTCTCTTGTTCGACGAACCAACATCAGCGCTCGATCCTGAAATGGTCGGCGACGTGTTGGCCGTTATGAAGCGGTTAGCCAAAGAAGGGATGACGATGGTTGTCGTGACTCACGAAATGGGCTTTGCCAAAGAAGTGGCCGACCGCGTCATCTTCATGGCAGATGGGCACATTGTCGAACAAGGCACACCACAGGAAATCTTTGACACCCCACAAAACGAAAGAACAAAAGACTTCCTGAACAAGGTACTAAATGCATAGCGTGTGTTTCAAAAAGCACGTTTAATGCCAACTAAAAAAGCGGCCCACCATTACTTGGTGAGCCGCTTTTACGATTCTTAAGTCTTTAGAATGTTAGAATAGAAATAGGAACTAGTAGAGAAAAGAGGGATTACGATGCGATTAGGCTTAAAAGCAGGGATTAACGATCAGCAAATTGCTGATCGAATGCAGTATCAGCCAACGTATTTTGAATTTCATTTAACAGCCGAAGATGTCACGCCAACTGGGCTAGTACGCTTACGCGAAAAAATTCGTTATGTACGCAGTCAGCAGGTTGAACGAATTATTTTACATCACCCAATGAGTTTCGAAGGGCATCATATTGAACTGTCGATGAATGAAGCAAGTTCGCCAGCCCGATACCGCTTTTTATGGCAATCAACACTTGATTTATTGCAGTTAGCGAAAGCTGAAGATGTCCAATTATTGGTGCATGGCTCTTATGATGATCCAATTGAAGAATTGACGACGGGTTACGGTAATATTACGGATGCCATTCGTGTTTTGTTCAAGCGCCTCGATTATTTACAGCGGATTGGCGGACAAAATATTATGTTCGAAAATTCAATTTCACCGATTTTCTATTATGGCAATCCGATTTTTGATCAGGCCATCTTTGATAAAGGTTACCGCTTAGCGTTTGATACGAGTCATTGTTTTATCAAGTTGCAGGGTGATCAGAATGCTTTCTTGCAGAGTCTGGCAACTTTGCGTGAGCACGTCGTCCATTATCATCTGGTTGATTCGATGGGTTTGAAGCATGATGGGTTGCAATTAGGGACTGGCAAAATTGACTGGGCCCGCGTATTGCCATTGTTAAATCCTGATGCCAGTTCGATCTATGAGATTCAATTAGCCGATCAAAATGATGCACGAGAAATGATTGCGAGTCATCGTTATTTAACGCAACTTGAACAAACATTATCCGAGTAGAATTTTGTCAGCAGCAACGCGAAAACCAAACAAAGGATAGTCACCCGTCTTTGTTTGGACATACATATAATGTTGGTAGTAGTTTTTTTGATTTAATAATAGGCTAAATTCCCACTGCTTCAGCGGTTTTTTGTCTGCGGCCTTTAACTGCAGTAATAGTCGTGGCTGTTCGTCAACGACGGTGAGTTCAAAGTGGGCGATAGGTTGGAGCTCTTCAGGGCCTTCGAAGTAGATGCCATCGTTTTTGGGTGTATCAGCTAATAGCTGTAGTAAGTCAATGACGCGCATGATAAGTCGTCCTTTCTAATAGTGCGAAAATCCCGGCAATGATCAGCCAACAAACACCCGACAAGCTAACGGCGATGGTTAGGATAATTGCCATTGGTGTTAGAACACCAATGAGCCAAGTCGTGGTGTTGACTGTTGGCACAAATGAAAACAGACCAGTAACGAGGCAGACCGCGATGACTGTGGCAATAATCCCTGGAATCGTACCTTTAAAATCAGCTGCGGATAAGTCATAACCACCGATGGCAATCATGCTAGTTAAGATTAACCAGAGCAAGAGAGCACCCGGTTGCGTCGTCCAGAGCTGGCTGAATAAGGGACCGATGGGCGTTTAACTGCCAAGTGGGATGTTCAGCAAAGGTCATCCACGTTGCAAAAGTGGGCCGTGCTAATAACCAAGTCAGTCCGAAAATGGCGGCTGAACAACCAAAAATCGGGGCAATCCCAATCCAGAGATTACCAATTGTTGGCCAAAGACGGCCGGGATGGTATCGGTGATTGACATGGCCAAGCGAATGATCGGGATTATCCCGTAGATTTAATTTTAAGAGTTGCATATCGATAATTTGGTGTTGGAAGATTAAACAGGCAACAGCATGGCTGAGTTCATGAATCACGGTGCCTAGGCCGCCAATTAAAAGTTGTGAGTAATCCCACCAATGGGCTAAGCGCCGTTTAGTTGAACGATTGATTAGTGTTAAAATCCCGGCAAAAGCTAGTGGCAGCGCAATTACCAGTAAACAATTAAGCAACATTGATTGCAATATTTGCGATAAGTTAAATGGATTGGGCATGATAACTCCTTTGAACGACTTTATGTAAGCCTACACCAAAGTTTATCGCGGAAACAAGGGTTGTTAATCAATTTATGTAAAACGCAAAAAAAGCCCCCAAATCAGATTCGATTTGGGGGCTGTATGCTGCTTAATTATTTGTCAGAAAAGATTGGTGTTTCAATCCGTTCAACGTATTTGGCACCAACTGGTTCTTTGTAGAGTTCAATTCCTTTTTTAATAAACATATTGGCTGCTGCGATTTTAGTCATCGCACTTCTAACTGTTTCGGCGTCTAAGTTGTCATCAATATTGTTTAAGCGCAATACACGACTCTTAGCATCACTGTTTTTAAATTCTAAGCAAAGTTGTTTCATCTTGAATTCCTCCTCAAAGATTGGTATGTTTTTTATTTAGCGATATAAGCAGATTTAGTGGTTAGAGTAGCTGTTGCAAATGTGTCACCTGCGTGGAGACTTGCGAGGGCTTCGCCAACTGCTTGGATTTCCGTGGCTTGAACGTCTTCTTTTACGGCGGTCATACGACGTTGTAAACTTTCATTTGGATAGTCTGTATTTTGTAATTCAAAAGCGATCGATGTTGCTAACCATGATGTTTGCATGTGGATTCCTCCTAAAGATTAGTTGTAAGCGTCACCGGTGAATGACTTACGCTAATGAGTAATGCACGATGCCGATAAAATGGTAAAATAATCTCAGCTTACCAAGCGGATTTCTAAAAAAAAGTTAAAGAAATTGTGAATTACCAGACGTTTCATGAAAATTTAGTTATAGTAATAATTAGACTTATAGATGAAGAGGGATATTATGCAAGAAGTAGTTATTATCAGTGCAAAGCGGACACCGATTGGTAAATTGGGGGGCCAACTTGCAAGTTTAAGCGCGGTTGAATTGGGGACAGTTGCTGCTAAAGCGGCGATTGAAGCAGCCGGGATTGATCCAACTCAGATTGATCAAGCAATTTTCGGGAATGTCTTACAAGCCGGTTCTGGGCAAAATGTTGCACGGCAAATCGCTTTGAAGAGTGGGATGACACAATCAAGCACAGCAATGACAGTTAATGAAGTTTGTGGTTCCGGCCTAAAAGCAATTCGGTTGGCGCAGAGTGCAATCGTCATGGGCGATGCTGATATCGTCTTAGTTGGCGGTACAGAAAGTATGTCACAAGCGCCTTATTTGAATAAACAAATGCGTTTTGGGAGTAAATTTGGGGATCAAACAATGATTGATAGCATCAGTAGCGAAGGGTTAAACGATGCGTTTACGCACCAGCCAATGGGGATTACAGGCGAAAATGTAGCAGCTAAATACGGCGTTACGCGTGAAATGCAAGACGCTTTTGCACTCGCTTCTCATCAAAAAGCCGCGCAGGCGACCCAAGCTGGTTGGTTTAATGAAGAAATTGTACCTGTAACGGTGCAACAACGCAAAGCAACGCTTGAAGTACAACAAGATGAAGGTATCCGCTTAACGACAACCATCGAAGCAATGGCGAAGTTGCGCCCAGCTTTTCAACAAGATGGGACTGTAACACCTGCCAATGCTTCCGGCATTAACGATGGCGCTTCTGCCATGATCGTTATGAGCAAGGAAAAAGCTGCTGCACTCGGATTAGTTTACCAAGCCACTTTGGTCGGCTATCAAGAAGTCGGTGCTGATCCAGATTACATGGGGTACACGCCGGTCGATGCAATTCAAAAATTATTAGCGCAACAAAATCAAACATTAGCCGATATCGATTTATTAGAAATTAACGAAGCGTTTGCCGCTTCAAGTGTGGCCGTTCAAAATGGGTTACAAGTCGATCCTGCTAAAGTTAATGTGGCCGGTGGCGCTATTGCGTTGGGCCATCCAATCGGTGCTTCAGGCACGCGCATCATGACAACGTTAATGCACCAATTGAAACGGACGCACCAAACAACAGGGATTGCTTCGTTATGTATTGGTGGCGGGTTAGGAATTGCTTTTGAAATTCAATTAAATGAGGCATGGTGTAATGAAAAAGCCTAAGTTCTATCAATTAACGAAGGATGAACGTTTAGCAACGCTTGTTGAACAAGGTCACCTAAGTCAGACGGATGCTGATTGTTTAGCAGCTGCAGAACCCTTGTCAGATGAGATCGCTGGTAATATGATTGAAAACCAAATTGGCCAGTACCAAGTACCGCTTGGTGTGGTGCAAGATTTATTAGTCAATCAGCAAGTCTATCAAGTCCCGTTTGCGATCGAAGAACCATCCGTTATCGCGGCGGCTAATAATGCGGCTAAGATGGCACGAGCTAATGGCGGCTTTGTGACTGAACAACTGACGCGGCTGATGACTGGTGAAGTCGTGTTAGAGAAGCTAGTTGACTTAGTAGCGGCTAAAGCTTGGATTAGTGGCAACAATGACCATTTATTTGAAGTTGCACGGGCTGCGCATCCATCAATTGTTAAACGCGGTGGTGGTCTTCAAAAGATCACGCCGACGATTATTGACGACCGCTTTTTGAAACTTGAATTGCAAATTGATACCAAAGAAGCGATGGGTGCCAACATTGTGAACACAATCTGTGAAGCAATCGCACATGCTGTTCAAGAACAGTTGGGCGGCACCCTTTTATTGAGTGTTTTGACCAATGCCGCGTTTGAATCCGTGGTGACCGCAAGTGTGACGATTGATCCAGCTACCTTAACAACTGCGACGCTTGCTGGCAAAACAATTGCCGAAAAGATGATTGCGGCGAGTGACTTTGCCAAAGTGGATGTGGCGCGCGCAGCAACCCACAATAAAGGGATTATGAACGGCATCGATGCAGTGGTGTTAGCGACGGGCAACGATTGGCGCGCAATTGAAGCCGGCGTGCATAGTTATGCTGCTAGAAAGGGTGCTTACCAACCGCTTTCGAGTTGGGAATGGACAACTGATCAGCAACTACGCGGTCGAATCGAACTGCCACTGCCAGTTGGGATGGTTGGCGGATCGATTGGTATTCTACCAACCGTGCAGATTAATCAGCGCTTGTTAAAAGTTCAGAATGCGCGTGAATTAGCCGGCATTATCGCAGCTGTTGGCTTAGCACAAAATTTTGCCGCGCTCAAAGCACTTGTGTCAGACGGGATTCAAAAAGGACACATGGCGCTTCAAGCGAAGTCGTTGGCGATTGCCGCTGGCGCAACCGAGACTGAATTAACGCAATTATTACCATTATTATTGAAAGCGACACATTTAAATACAGCAACAGCCACCGAGCTGTTAGCGCAACTGCGTGCTGAAAACAAATAGATTGGAAGATTATTATGCAAATCGGAATTGATAAGATGGGCCTTTTTACGCCTAATACCTACTTAGATTTAGTGATGCTAGCTAACGCGCGAGGCGTTGATCCTGACAAATACACAATTGGAATTGGTCAAGATCAAATGGCAATTGCCCCCCTCAGTCAAGACAGTGTCACAATGGCGGCTAACGCGGCTCTTGAAGTGTTGGATGATGATAATCGTGATTCAATTGGTTTATTAATTTTAGGCACTGAATCAGGAATCGATCAGTCAAAAGCCGGTGCCCTTTATGTGCAACGCTTATTAGGATTAAAAAATGCCCGTGCTTTTGAAATTAAAGAAGCTTGTTACGGGGCAACCGCTGGTTTGATGACCGCTTATGACTTTGTAGCGGCGCATCCAGAGCAAAAAGCATTAGTCATCGGTTCCGATATCGCCCGTTATGGGCTGGATACACCAGGTGAAGTGACACAAGGTGCTGGCGCGGTTGCAATGATCGTTAGTGCAGCACCACGTTTGTTGGCGTTAGAACCGGCAACGGCCATCCACAGTGATGACATTCAAGATTTCTGGCGCCCTAATTATTCAAAAGAAGCTTTTGCGCGTGGCAAATATTCAACTGAACAATACATCGAATTTTTCCAAGCAACTTGGGCAGACTATCGCGCTCAAACTGGCCGCACAATCTCAGATTTCAAAGCCTTAACGTTCCATTTACCATACACAAAGATGGGTTTGAAGGCATTGCGGACAATCCTGCCAGAAGCAACGGAAGCAGAACAAGCACATTTATTAGACCGTTATCAAGAAAGTACATTGTATAGCCGTCAAATTGGTAATATCTACACCGGTGCGTTATATCTAGGCTTCCTTTCATTATTGGAACAATCAACGCAATTGGCAGCCGGCGATCGAATTGGTTTATTCAGTTACGGTTCAGGTGCGATCAGTGAATTCTTCACCGGTATTTTGCAACCCGGATTTGAAAAACAATTAGCCGGTGCGGACCACAAAGCAATGCTTGCTGCACGACGTCAATTGACGATGGCTGAATACGAAAATCAATTCCAAGCAGAACTACCAGAAGACGGTAGCGAATATGAAATTGATTTGGCAATGGACAACGCGCCAATCATTTTAAAAGGTGTTAAGGAACACGAACGCAATTATCAAGTTAGAGATTAATAAAAAAACAGCTATGTATCCTAAAAACTGCCATTAACAGTATTGTTAATGGCAGTTTTTTTAGCTATTTCTGATAAAAATAACAAGTCAGAAATGATGGAAAAACTTTTTTAAATTTAAGAGCATTTTGATTGTATCCGGTCACAGAAGGTGCTATATTAATGGTGAGGAAAGATAGCTTGGTAAGTGAAACCAAGTTAGCTTTAAATAGATTTACCACTTTAAAACACAAGCACCAGATTTGAATGTACGACACATCAAGATTTAAAGTACGAAAAAGAAATTGCAAGGCGTGGTTCCAATGGAAACATAAGTGTAACTCTTCGTAGTATTAAGATCTAAGTATATCGGAGGCTGATGTCTGTTAAAGAATATCGCTCAAGTAGTAAACACGAATTTAATCGTCATCGCTAAAACTGCACATGCGGGTCAAAGATAGACGACCAAACTAGATCGAGTGAAACGATTAGCAGTGGGCTAGACCAACGATTAAAAACAATTGAATAAAGTATGAGGTGTAACATTATCCAGAATGTAAAACAGAATCAGCTCGTAACAACCAAGCTATCAACCTCAACCTAGGGGATTCAAGCATATCAAAGCTTGAATCCTTTTTTTTATGCTCAAAATACAATATAAATAGCCATTCACTATAGATAACAAATGAATGGCTTTATTTTTAATTAGGCGTGGGCTTGCACTGCCTCAATCAACGTGTCTAAATTATTCACAATCGTGCCGTTTTGTTTAATTAAGCCGGTTGTGTAAAGGTTTAAGTAATGGAATTGGTTTTCGGCGATCTCTTGTAAAGCCGCTAGTTTTTGCGGATTTGTAGCACCTTGTTGGCGGCTGTCGGTGTATAATCCGATCATTGGAATTTGGCGACCGTATGCCACACCGATTTCACTAGCAACGCCAACATCGATGGTAGGACCATCCAAAACAGCAATGACGAGATCGCTAGCAACGAGTTCGTCTGTATCGGCTTGTGCGATCATTTCAGAGCTGGCATAAGCATTCTTGTCGTTAATTGCGGCGTTTTCTTGTGGAAGATAGATATCGATACCATGAATTACTTGGCGCAGTTGAGCAACAACCTTAGCGTTATAATCAAAGTCTGCTGCTGAGAATAGAGCGTTTGCGAAATAAATTTTCATAAGAATTCCTCCAAGTTGATTTCCTTTATTGTATCAAATTAGTGGTGAAATACGGTACAATTAAGTTAATCAGTTTTGGAAGGGGATTCACAATGCGCGAGATTCAAGAAACACCAGGGTAAGTAACATTTAAGTTAGCTTGGTGAGATTATTTTAAAGGTTATTTTGATTTTACGGGGCGAACAACACGTACGGGTTATTGGTGAGCGATGTTGATTTTAATGATTGTTTGGTTCATGCCATTTTTCGCTTTGCTATTTACACAAGCTGCAAAGGTGCAGCTGAAGATGAGCGGTGCATTAGTGCTGTACATAATCGTTATCGGATTGCTTGGGGTACTCACGTTTATTCCAACGTTGGCGCTTAGTGTACGGCGTTATCGGGATGCTGGGTTAAATGGTCGCGGAGCAGTTGTATTGTGGTTATTGAACGGGTTTGCATCCCGTTTTACATCGGGCAATCAGGGGCGCGCATGGACGCTAATTTCGGCGTTAAGCGGAAGAAAGTGGTTATGAAAGCACGTTTCAAAAAGAGTGCGTCACAACCGAAACGGTCTGAGCATTAACGAAGTTTGGCGAATGATTGTGAAGCAATCGTTTGCCATTCAGGGTTAACCGGAAGGATATGACTTATAGAACACGTTTAGGCGATTAAAGTCCAAATAAAAAAGCGGTCCATCAACAAACACATGTTGATGGACCGCTTTTTTGCGTTATAGGTCGCGTTTTAGTGTTAATGTTACAACTGCTTCAACTCGTGCCGTTTGAGGGAACATGTCCAATGGTTGGATTTTTTCCACTTGGTACGTATGCACGAGGGCTTTTAAATCCCGTGCAAGGGTTGATGGATTGCATGAGACGTAGACAAATTTCAATGGCCGACTGTCTAGAATGGCATCAATTAATTTTTGATCTAAGCCAGTGCGTGGTGGGTCAACCACCAAGGCAGTTGGGACGAAGCCATTATCCAACCATTCTGGGAGGAGGTCTTCGGCAGCCCCTACGGCATAGTCAACGTTTTGAATGTCGTTGATGGCGGCGTTGTGTTTAGCCGCTTCAATTGAATCGGCAATCGTGTCCATGCCGCGCACTTCTGCGACTTGATTGGCAAGACTCAAGCCAATTGTACCCACCCCACAATAAGCATCGACGAGGCGATCTTCAGGTGTGAGATCAAGTGCATCTTGAACTAAGTTATACATCTTAGCCGTTTGAACTGGATTCAATTGGAAAAAGGCGCGGGCAGTCAATTCGAAGTGAACGCCGTTTAAAGTTTCCATAATCGTTTCTTGACCAGCCAGATGAATCGTTTGGTCGCCCCAAACGAGCACGTTTTTCCCTTTGTTGATATTTTGCATGATTGAAACCACTTCGGGCAATTCAGCTTGGATGGCTGTAATCAATGCGTGTTTTTGCGGTAGTTTAGGGGAGTTGGTAATGAAGGTCAGTTGCGCTTCACCGGTTGAAAAAGATTCGCGAACGACCAATGTTTTTAAAATCCCAGCATTCTTAGTTTCATCAAAGACGGGAATTCCGAGTGATTCGACTAATTTCAAGACGGTTCGGATGATTTTCATTGTTAAATCGGTTTGGGTTGCGAATTCAGGCAAATCAATTAAAGTATGGCTACTTGGAGCGTATAAGCCAGCTGCTAAATGACCGTCGATTTCGCGGACTTGGAATTGTGCTTTGTTGCGATAATGCCAGGGGGTTTCCATTCCGACTGTATCGGTAATATTGTATTTTGCGTAGCCTTGTGGTTTGAATTTTTCAAGCGCTTGGACGACGACGTCTTTTTTGAAGGCAAGTTGGCCAGGATAGCTTAAGTGTTCAAGCTCAATCCCACCGACTTGGCCGTAAGTGGCATCCTTAGGGGTAACCCGTTGTGGTGAAGCTTGGCGAAGTTTGTGGACTTTTGCTTCAATGAAACGAGGGGCAACGTTGGTGACTTCTGCGACAACTACTTCTTCAGGAAGTGCGCCTGGAATAAAGACAATTTTGCGTTTGTAATAGCCAATCCCTTCACCATTGATACCGATTCGTTTAATCGTCAATGGAAAACGTTGGCCGACTTCGACTTGGTTTGTTTGTTCTGGCATTTAATCCGCTCCTATTAATATAAAATAATGATACTCGTTTTTCTTATTGCATTCAGTATAACAGACTTAGCACTGAAAAATCGCTTCAATAGTGGGAATTAAGCAGTGACTTTTGTCCGGGTGCGCCATTTATGCTATGCTACAGGAAGTCAAAGTAAGGAGCGAAGCCACATGAATTTTTGGGAACGAAATCAATTTTTAATCGCCATGCTGATTGTACTCGGAATTGGCGTTTATGCCTTCCAACACAAGAGCTTACCACTGATCATCGGGACTTTAGTGCTCGCCGTCGTGGTCATTGGATTTAAAGTCTATTTAAACATCAAAGCAACACGTAACAAGGGAGAATAACATGCCGAAGATTACCAAAATAACGGCACAGAAAAAATCAGGCCGCTATAATATTTTTATCGATGAGCAATTCGCTTTCGGCGTGACCGAGAGTGTCTTGATTAAATACCGTTTAGCGAAGGATTTAGAGATTGATAGTCAACTGCAACGCGACATTCAAAAAGACGATGATAATGCCAAAGCTTATCAATTGGCGCTCAATTATCTGAGTCACCAATTGCGGACGGAAAAGGAACTAACGCAATATTTACGCGAACACGAGATCACTCCAGAAGGGATCCAGACTAGCTTGGCAAAATTACGCGAGTTACATTATATCGACGATCAGGATTACGCCGATAGCTACGTTCGTACTGTGATTAATACCGCGGATAAGGGCCCCAAAGTAGTCCGCCAGAAATTAATCCAAAAAGGTGTTAGTGCTGCCCATATCGATCAAGCACTTAGTCATTATTCAGTGGATGATCAAGTTGCGGTTGGGTTAGCAGCTGCTAAGAAGTTGGCGAAGAAATACCGCCATAGTTCATTCTTTGAACAGCAGCAAAAAGTCAAACAAGGTTTAATGCAAAAAGGGTTTGGCGGTGACAGCCTTAGTTTAATTATTGAAGCGTTGGCCCTTGAAGCCGATGAAGATAGTGAAGCTGACGCGCTTGCTGAACTTGGTGCAAAAAAATGGCGCCGTTATCGATTACTCGAACCACGAAAACGCCGGATGAAGATGCAACAAGCGTTGTATCGGAAAGGATTTAATATTGATGCAATCAACCACTTCATCGACGAACAAGAACTATCAGATGACACCGAGTGAACGGGACGCGTTTCAAACCGCGTTTATGACTTGGTATGATGAAAACCGCCGGGACTTGCCTTGGCGCCAGAATCAAGAGCCCTATCGTGTCTGGCTATCTGAAATTATGCTTCAGCAAACGCAGGTTCAAACAGTGATTCCGTACTATGAAAGGTTCTTGGCGACTTTTCCAACGGTGGCAGACTTAGCGGCCGCTCCAGAGGACTTATTAATGAAAACGTGGGAGGGACTTGGTTATTATTCGCGCGCGCGTAACTTACAAAAAGCAGCGCGCCAAGTCGTCGACGACTACAATGGCCAGTGGCCAATAACCGCGGCTGAATTAGAAAAGTTAGCCGGGATTGGACCGTACACAGCGGGCGCTATCGCCAGTATTTGTTTTGGCGAAGTTGTCCCAGCAATCGATGGCAATGCTTTTCGGGTGTTCAGTCGGTTATTGAAAATCGATGCTGATATTGCCAATCCAAAGAACCGCCACATTTTTTACGATGCGATTTTACCGCTGATTCCCAAAGATCGCCCAGGTGACTTTAACCAAGCCGTGATGGATTTTGGTTCGCAAGTTTGTACGGCAAAGAATCCAACGGTTGGTGAGACGGCGTTAGCACCGTTTTTCCAGAGTTATCAAGATGGCACCTTATTGGATTATCCAGTCAAGACGAAGAAAGCAAAACAAAAACCGGTTGCGATGTTTGCAGTTGTGATTCGCTCGCAAAAGGGCTTATTATTTCAAAAACGACCGAGTACCGGTTTATTAGCGAACCTGTCCACTTATCCATTAGTCGCTGCGGAAGACTTGCAAGCAACCGACGATGAATTATTGACACCGGAAGAACAACTAGCTCGTATCGAGGCTTATTTTAAAGAGGCTTTTGCGCTAGAATTGCAGCAATTACATGAATCAGGTTTAAAACCCGTGGTGCACGTTTTTACGCATCTTAAATGGACAATTACCCTTTTAGAAGCACAACTTGCAGCAGATGCCGACCTCGCCTTTTTCCCAGGCCAATGGTATACCGAGGCACAATTAGCTGACGTTGCATTACCGACTGTGCAAAAGAAGTTAGCGGCACGTTTGTCAACCAATTAATGGTAGAAAGTTTTAGGTAAATTTGCGAGTCTTTGCTATAATGATAGGTGATTATGAATAATAACCTTGGAAAGCTGGGTATGTCGATGAGTATTCCCAAAGAAGGCGACTATATAGCGATTCAAAGTTATAAACACGATGGGAGTTTACACCGCACTTGGCGCGATACGATGGTTTTGAAAACCAGCGAGAACGCAGTCATTGGTTGTAACGATCATACCTTAGTTACAGAGTCAGACGGCAGAAAGTGGGTCACGCGGGAGCCGGCACTTATTTATTTCCATAAGAAGTATTGGTTTAACGTGGTGGCAATGATTCGTGAAGGCGGCGTTTCTTATTATTGTAATTTGGCATCGCCGCATGTCATGGATCAAGAGGCGCTTAAGTATATCGATTATGATTTAGATGTGAAGGTTTTCCCCAATGGTGAAAAACGGCTTCTAGATGTCGATGAATATGAAGCGCACAGTGCGCAATGGTATTATTCCGCCGAAACTGATCGGATTTTAAAAGCCAACGTTAAGGTTTTGGTTGATTGGATCAACAATGGCAAAGGGCCCTTTTCGAAGGAATACATTGATATTTGGTATAACCGGTATCAAGAATTGGCGCACCGTCGTTAGAACACTATTTAGTCTCAAGCAAAAAAGCCCCAGTCATTGATTGACTGGGGCTTTTTTGTATGGGTTAATCGTTTTCGACTGAAGTATCTTGTTGAATCGTTAATGTTTTAAAGCCGATGCCAGCACCGATGCTGATGGATAGCAAAAGCGCGAAGACGCACCAGCCGAGTAAACTACCAGCAATGATGTTGAGTGGCAAGAAGTGGCGTAATAGATAAGTTGCAAGACAGAAAAGGATGCCATCAAAAATGAAGTTAGCAATCTTAATACCAAGTGAACGTTCTACTAGGAAGAAACTTGTTACCATTTTAAGTGTTTGGTTAGGGGCTAAGTCAGCCATAATCGTCAACGGTCGTTCGATTGGAACTTTAATAAATAACATTAGGGTGCTGCTGATTAGAGCACTGAACAAGGTGCGATCCCAAGTGGCACTGTGAATCACAAGACTGTCGTAAGCCGTTGCGGCAATCGTAATGACGAGTAGATAAGGGATAATGAAGAAAAATAAGTGGACAAGAAGTGATTTTTGCTTAGGCATGGTAACGTCCTTTCTGTTATTAAGCTGTGTTCATTATAAGTCATTTAGTGGTGAAATGACAATTAGTCAGTTAATTTTTTAACCATTTCTTGATGCATAATCCCGGCATCTAGGAACTGTGGTTTGGCGGTTGCTTGAAAATTAAGTTGCGTATAGAACGGTACTGCACTTAATTGAGCATTTAAAGTGAGCGTTGCTTTGCCTGATTCACGAGCAAAAACTTCAGCGGCACGCATCAGTTCTTGACCATAACCATGATGCCGTGCTGAACGGCTAACTGCGACACGTTGAACATGATAATCTGAGTCCGCTTCGATGAGCCGCAACGTCACAACGGCTTGATCAGCAACGTAGCCGACAAAATAAATCGCTTGGTCTTCGAATTCATCAATCTCAAGTTCAGCAGGCACGTGTTGTTCAACAATGAATACGGCTTGCCGAATTGCCAAACTATCTTGATAAACCGTACTTTTTAAATCACGAGTTTGTTTCACTAACATTAAAAAACCACCTCTTCAAAAGGAATAATCAATGTGTATCACTATAAAATTTGGTACAATAACAATAATCGTTACACTATGATAGCATAAAATGCGTTTTGTGTGACACAGGCACACTGGGGGGATACTGCATGTTTGATCGTTTACGCCAATCAAAACTATTATTTTGGTCAATTGAGCTTTTGATTTTGGCTGTGTTAATCTTTGTTTGCACCAAAATTAGCTTCTTATTTGATCCAATTGGCACCTTTATTTCAACTTTATTTGGGCCAATTATTGGCGCGGGATTATTATTTTACCTGTTTAACCCGCTAATCAATCTGTTAGGTAAACTCAAAATATCACGCAACTGGGCGATTACGATTATCTTCATCGTCTTTTTTGGCGGTTTAATTTTCATTGTAGCCACTGTGATTCCTAACTTGATTAAACAAATCACACAGCTTGTGACGAACCTACCAGATTTTGCTCATCGACTGCAAAAAGTAGCGGATGATTTATCTAGCAATCCGCGCTTGAAAAACATTGACTTCAATAAATACGTCAATCAGTTAGATTTAAAACCATCGAAGATTGCTGAAAAAGTTATGAAGAGTTTCACATCTAGTTTTGGTAGTATGATTGGTGCGATTACGAGCGTTACAGTTAGTGTCTTCACGATTCCAATTATGTTGTTCTATATGTTAAAAGACGGACACCGTTTAGTGCCTAATATTCAAAAGATGTTACCTGATCGTTATAACGACCAAGTGGCGGACTTGCTTCGGAAAATGGGGGCGACGATTTCAGCTTATATCGGTGGTCAAGCTCTAGAGTGTTTATTCGTTGGCGTCTTTACATTTATCGGTTATCTCATTATCGGGATGCCATACGCTTATTTGTTAGGATTTATTGCTGGCGTTTCTAACGTAATTCCATACTTAGGGCCTTATATTGGGATTGCGCCCGCGTTGATTATCAGTTTATCAATTTCGATTCCCAAAACAATCATGGTGATTGTTGTCGTCATTGTTGTTCAACAAATCGATGGGAACTTGATTTATCCTAACGTGATTGGCCGTTCATTAGATATTCATCCGCTAACCATCATCATTATCTTATTGGTCGCTGGGAATATTTATGGGATTTTAGGCATGATTTTAGCGATTCCGTTTTATGCTGTTACCAAGACAGTGATTACTTATTTATATGATATTCAAGCGTTACGGACTAAAGCTAAAAAAGGGACCGACCTTTAAAAGATGCAGGTTGAATTTCCATTTTTGACTATGCTATACTGCAAGGTAGGCCATATTCGGCTAAATGTACTTATTTAGATAATGAAAGGTAGTGGATGTGACGATGAATCCTGACCCTGGAAGTTCGGTGTGGGGACAGTTACTGTTGATATTAATTTTGACCTTAGTGAATGCTTTTTTTGCTGCGGCAGAAATTGCACTTGTGTCACTAAGTCGTGTGAAGATGGAGGAGCAAGCCAATAAAGGTGACAAGAAGGCGCGAGTATTAGTTCAAGTCTTAGGTCATTCCAATCAGTTTTTAGCAACAATTCAAGTTGCGATTACGTTTGCGGGCTTCTTATCTTCAGCGAGTGCTGCCACAACCATTGCGGGTAGATTAGCACCCCTTTTAGGAAATGCGGCTTGGACAAAGGAAGCGGCCGTATTAATTGTGACGATTGTCTTATCCTATGTATCCCTGGTTTTTGGGGAATTATATCCTAAGCAAGTTGCACTGCATCGTGCAGAAGCAATTGCTAAAATAACGGTGCAACCCGTGCGGATCGTCGGCATCTTACTGCGACCATTCGTGTGGTTGCTATCAATGTCGACCTCGCTCTTAATGAAGTTGACACCAATTGATTTTTCAGAAACAGAACCGAAGCTCACCCGAGAAGAAATGGTCCACATGATTGAATCTGGGAAGAGTGCCGGTGTTCTGGAAACCGATGAATACGAAATGTTAGAGGGGATTATTACCCTCAATAAGAAGATGGCGCGCGAAGTCATGGTACCGCGGACTGATGCATTTATGATTGATATTTGTGCAGACAACGATCAAAACATCGATGCCATCTTAGCCCAACCATTCTCCCGCATTCCGGTTTATCGGGATGATAAGGATCAAGTGGTGGGGGTCGTGCATATCAAGAATCTCTTGAAAGAAGCACGCCAAAAAGGTTTTCAGGCCATGCAAATCGAAGCGGTAATGAAAGAACCTCTTTTTGTTCCCGAAACGATTACAATTGATGATTTATTATTTGAAATGAAACGCACACAGCAACAAATGGCAATTCTGTTGGATGAATACGGTGGCATTGTTGGCTTAGCCACGATTGAAGATTTATTGGAAGAAATTGTTGGTGAAATCGATGATGAATCTGATAAAGCTGAAGAATTGTACCAAAAAATTGATGCGCAGCATTACACCGTTATGGGAAGTATGCCAATCAATGAATTTAACAGTGCCTTCAATACAGATATTCAAGTCACTGATGTGGATACAATTGCCGGGTTCGTGATTACTGAAATTGGTGCCATTCCAGTCAGTGGTCATCCGGAAACAATTGAGCTGCCAGGTGGCATGAGCTTAACGACGGGGTCGGTTTCCGGTTCACGGTTGATTGATTTACAATTAACGTTACCAGAACCAGAGACCGATGCACCAGAAGAAGTCGACTAAATTAAATGAGCACAATCAATGGGACAAAGGGTGACGCAATGGTTGCGCAATTCTTTGTCCCAAGCGCATTATATTGGAATAACGGAAAGGATTTTATAATGACACCTACTGAATTAAAAACGGCGGTTGATCGTCGTCGTACTTTTGCAATTATTTCTCATCCGGATGCTGGTAAAACAACGATTACGGAACAACTCTTACTTTTCGGGGGCGTGATTCGTCAAGCCGGAACAGTTAAAGGGAAAAAGAGTGGCCAATTTGCTAAGTCCGATTGGATGGAAATTGAAAAGCAACGTGGGATTTCCGTTACCAGTTCTGTGATGCAATTTGATTATGACGACAAGCGGATTAATATTTTGGATACACCGGGACATGAAGATTTCTCAGAAGATACGTATCGGACTTTGATGGCTGTTGATGCGGCGGTCATGGTCATTGATTCTGCTAAAGGGATTGAACCACAGACCAAGAAATTATTCAAAGTCTGCAAAATGCGGGGGATTCCGATTTTCACCTTCATGAATAAGTTGGATCGCGATGGTCGTGAACCACTTGATTTGATTGCTGAATTGGAAGAACTATTGGACATCGAAGGCTGTGCTATGAACTGGCCAATCGGGATGGGAAAAGACCTCCGTGGCCTTTATGATATCGCCAACCGTCGAATCGAACTTTATCGACCAGAAGACGAAGCCAACCCTTATTTGGCCCTTGATGAAGCAGGTCGGATTGCCGATGATAATCCATTGAAAGAAGATTCTGTTTACACACAAGCCCTTGATGATATCGAATTGATCGGTGAAGCAGGCAATGCCTATGATGCTGATAAGATTGCAACGGGTGAACAAACACCAATCTTCTTTGGCTCTGCTTTGACTAACTTTGGGGTTAAGACGTTCTTAGAATCATTCGTTAACTTAGCGCCTGCCCCAGAAGCACACAAAACACAAGAAGAAACGTTGGTTGAACCAACCTCTCCTGATTTCTCAGGGTTCATCTTCAAGATTCAAGCCAATATGAATCCAGCTCATCGTGACCGGATTGCGTTCGTACGAATTTGTTCGGGTGAATTCCAACGCGGAATTGATGTCACATTGACGCGAACAGGCAAGAAGATGCGGTTGAACAATTCAACTGAATTCATGGCAGACACACGGGAACAAGTGACAAGCGCTGTTGCTGGCGATATTGTTGGATTATATGATACCGGGAATTTCCAAATTGGGGATACGATTCACACGGGTAAAGAGGCTGTTTCATTTGAGAAACTCCCTCAATTTACCCCTGAATTATTCATGCGCGTCACTGCTAAGAACGTGATGAAACAAAAGTCCTTCCATAAAGGGATTCAACAGTTGGTTCAAGAAGGGGCGATTCAGTTGTATAAGACTTACACAACTGGCGATTATATCTTAGGCGCCGTTGGTCAATTACAATTTGAAGTGTTCCAATATCGGATGCAACACGAATATAATTCTGAAGTATTGATGGATCCAATCGGTTCAAGAACTGCGCGGTGGATCAATCCAGAACAATTGGATGAACGGATGTCATCCTCACGAAATCTATTGGTAAAAGATATTCATGACGAACCATTATTCTTATTTGAAAATCAATTTGCAGAACGTTGGTTCCAAGATAAGTATCCAGACGTTGAATTAACCGCAAAACTATAATATAAAGAGTCAAACAAAAATAAGCCGTCGATTCAGACACACTAACTGTTGTCTGAATCGGCGGCTTATTTTTTTTAGGGGGGTATTTAGTCAAAAGTTAGGAGGCCTTCCATTAACCATTGACCTGTTTTAAGTTGACACCAGCGACTTTGATTATCGAGTACAACGACTTGCTTAACGACTACCCGTGTTTTAGGCACTATCTGATATGTTGTGGGTTGGTCATACGGTGCTTGCCAAAATGTTACGGTATTGTTGTTCAGACTTGCACTGAGGTTTAGAGGGGTTGTTTCGATAACTGCGTAATGGTAGGTGAACTTTGGTACTTGGTATGATTCATCACTGCCTTTAGGATTAGTGGCATGTAATTGATAACGCGTAGGGGTAATCCAAGAACTGCCAAGATTGAACCATTGTTTGCCAGATGGAGCAGTTGCACAGCTATAAATCTTCCAAACCGCGTGCTTTGGCAAGCGAGCAGCAGTCAGCGCTTCTTCACTTGGTTGCTGATAGGTATCCGTTGGCTCAAGAAGTTCGATGAAGGGCTGTTCAGGTGCATCGCTGTGTTTTAAATTCAGCGGATCATATTTAAAATGGACAAACTGTGTCTTAGTTGTAAAGCGACCAGTCTGATTAGCTGAGGTGTGGTGCACGAAGTTAGCACCACCTTCTAGTGGATTGGCTTGATAGTGTTCGTTCAAAGCACCTGATAAAAATTGGGGCTTAATCAACAAGCCACCTTCTAAATTCTGGTGTAACACCATTACTGGTGCTGCGAGTTGCGGTTTATAAAAAAGCCAGATAGTGGTGTTTTCTTCAGGAAACTGTTGTTTTAAATTGGTAATAGCTGCCAAGTAATAACCGGCAAATTTTAGCCATGGCAAATTGAGCACGGTACCCACTTCACCTGTCAGGGTCATCGTTGGTCGTAAAGGGACCCGATGATGATTGAGGTAGTGAATGGTAACTGTGCTATGGCGCGGTTGTGTGGACATCGTAGCCAGCAGTGGCGTTGCGTCCTGACTAACGGGAACGACCGGCTGTTTCTGTGACGATTGAGGCGCTTGACGGATGGGCTCTTGCTCAGAGACAGTTTGGCGTACATGACTGTTCGGTAGAGGAGCTGCTTTTTTCGGGCGCCATTTCAATAACGATTGAAGCAGGTTAATCAGATTCATACGGACTCCTTGTAGCGCATTACTTATTACTACTAGTCTATCATAAATTACAAAAAGTGTGGTTGATAATTAACGCGTCAAGTGGGTATAAAAAAGAACCCCTGCAAAAATAGCAGTGATTCTAATCGTTTAAATATCTAATACTTGTAATTTAGTTGCAGTATGGGTGACGCGGCCGATGGAAACGGGAATTAAGGAAATGATTAATTCTCCTGTACGTGAAATGACGGCGCGTTCTAGATGCCCACCAAAAACGCTTGTATCTAAACGGGCAAAGCTTGCATGTAGATGGACATCAATCGTGCCATTTGCATTTTCGACATTCCCACTAAGGGCCAGCAGTTCTACTTGCTCTTGACTGGAAGTGGCAATATATTGATCCGTTTCTGGTGAATAAACGCTGACGGTAACTTCATCACAGGCACCAATCCCCGTGATAGTTCCCAGTTGGTTGGGGAAGGTTGCGGCCAAATATTTAAGTTCTGTTAGGATTTCGTCGCCCACTTCTAACCGGCAAATAATTTGGTGCTCTTTTTGAAAAGTCTTCATCGCGTCATTAATCCTCCTAAATTAGGTTGAAAGTTATTATACGATACGACCTATTCAATTGCCATTATTTTGCCTATGTAAAAAACCGCCCCCACAAAATGAAATGTCGGGGCGGTTCGAATGATTAACTCACTGTTTTTGAAGGTGTTGGAATTGTAATTTCGACTAATGGACCATCATTCAAGACTTCAAGGCCATCTGTGGAATCTAAACCGGCGAGTTCCTTCAATACAAAATCGATCTCGGCTTGTTGGACATGTCGATGATCATTTTTTAAAAGGAGCTCACGTTCCTTCGATGAACGCGAGTCAAGAACCGTTGTTTTACCAAGTGAATAAACCTTAACGTAGGTTGCGGCTGTTGCAGCAAGTTGTTGTGAAACAAGTCGCTTATAAGAATTGGTTACATTGATTAAGCGCATCTAAATCACTCCCTGGATGTTTAAGTCTTACCACTATTATAACTGAAAACGCTTCATTTGGCACGCGATTCGTTTTGACTTGAGATAATAAAGCCTTTTAATCTGTGACCTGTGAATCTTTAGCATCGGTGATTTGAATCTGATCTTCCACCAACCGAGCCGTCAATTGTTTATGTTCTGGGTGATCGAGATAATAGTCAGCCACGCGATCTTCAATTTGTTCTTGAATAACACGTCGTAATGGACGCGCACCCATCTCTGGATTGTAACCAAGATCGACAAGCCGTGATTTGACTGGTTCAGTTACGGCAATGTGTAACCCTTGGTCAGCAATCATCGCATTTGTTTGATCGAGCATCAGACTGACAATCTTCAAGAGATTTTCTTTGCTTAATGGTTGGAACTCGATGATATCATCAAACCGGTTTAAAAATTCAGGTTTAAAGTAGTTTTGTAGTTGGTTTAAAATCGAGTGTGTCTGACCAGAAAGGGCTGCCCCGAAACCAACATTGGCTTCGGCATCAGTTTGGCCGGCATTTGAAGTCATGATGATGATGGTGTCTTTGAAGCTGACCGTCCGTCCTTGTGAATCCGTCAGACGACCATCGTCTAAGATTTGTAGGAACATATGCATGACGTCTGGATGTGCTTTTTCAACTTCATCCAGTAAGATCAAGCTGTATGGGTTGCGCCGAACTTGTTCGGTTAATTGACCCGCTTCTTCATAGCCAACATAGCCAGGAGGCGATCCAATCAATTTTGACACACTGAATTTCTCCATATATTCGCTCATATCAAAACGAATCATAGCATCTGTGCTACCGAAAAGTTCTTTGGCGATTTGTTTTGCTAATTCAGTTTTCCCGACCCCGGTTGGTCCAACGAATAGGAAAGAACCGATTGGTCGACCGGATTTGTTGAAACCAATTCGGTTGCGACGAATGGAACGGGCAACCTTATCGACTGCTGAATCTTGACCAATTACGTGCGCTTCAAGATTTTCAGCAAGGTTCTTCAACTGTGCTTGTTCTTGTGCCTTTAACTCACCAACTGGAATGTGGGTTTTTTCTTCAACGATTTTTTCCATATCTTTGTCGGTGACGGTTGGCATTTCAGATTGGTCAATGGCACTTGTTTCGCGCATCTTGGTCAATTTTGTGACTTGATCGCGGTAATAAGCGGCCTTTTCGTAATCCTCGTCCTTTAACGCACTTTGCTTTTCAGCTTCCGCATTTTGTAATTTCTTTTCGATTTCTTTTGGATCGACAACGGTAATCGTCAAGTTCTTCTTAGAGCCGGTTTCATCAAGTAAGTCGATGGCCTTATCTGGTAAGAAACGATCCTGGATATAACGATTAGAAAGGGTTGCAGCCGCCTTAAGTGCCTCGTCTGTGTAGTGGACTTGGTGATAGGCTTCGTATTTATCTTGGAGTCCTTTTAGAATTTGGACTGTTTCGTCAACAGAAGGTTCATTGACTGAAACGGGTTGGAGACGACGGGCGAGGGCCGCGTCTTTTTCAATTTGTCGGAATTCATTATTCGTTGTGGCCCCTACTAGTTGGAGTTCACCACGGGCGAGGGCGGGTTTTAACACGTTACCGGCGTCCATGCCACCTTCGGCATTACCGGCGCCCACAATTTCATGAATTTCATCAATGAAGAGAATGTATTGCTTATTCTGCTTCAATTCAGTCATCAGTTGTTGCATCCGTTGTTCGAATTGACCACGAATACCGGTCCCTTGAACAAGTGAAACAACATCTAAGCGAATGACTTGTTTATCCTTAAGTTTGGCAGGAACGTCATCGTCGGCAATTTTTTGAGCTAAGCCTTCGACAACGGCGGTTTTACCGACCCCAGCTTCACCAATTAATACGGGATTGTTTTTTGTCCGACGGTTTAGAATTTCAATAACACGATCGATTTCAGCATCGCGACCGATCACTGGATCAATTTGGCCAGCTTTAGCTAAGTTGGTTAGGTTTACACCGTATTGACTGAGCAGACTTTCGCCGTTTTGCCCGTTGTTGCCGCCACCTTGGCCGCCACTTTGGGTTTGTGGCCCTTGGTTTGCTTGTGATTGATCATCGGGAGTTGCGCCCATTGCTCGGAAGAAACTATCCAGGCTTCCAAAGCCAAATGGATCTGCATATTGCCCTTGTGGTGCTTGGCCATTACTGTTTTGTTGTTTCAAGAGTTGGTAACAGTTTTGACAAAGATCGATTTCTTGTCGTTGACCATTGGTGCTTGTATAGAGATGAATCGTTGCAGGATTCTTCTGGCAGTTTTGACAAAGCATTAATCTGTCACAACCTTTCATTAATAATAGAAGCGTCAAAGTGTTCTTGACTATCTTTGACCTTTATCCAAATTATAATCATCTCTAAAAAAAGTTGCAAGTCAGGCAACTCGAAAATAAAAGTTTCTTGTCAGGTATGGGCGGTATGCGGTAGTATGAGGTCATCGTTTTATTTCGCAGATGGAATGAAAACGAATTTTTCAAGCCACGATAAAAGAATTGCAAAGGAGGCAGAATGGCAGATGCGTGATTTTTTAGCAGAGATGGATGCCTTAATAAATAACGAACAAACTGAGATTGAGGTTGCTCAGTCCGAATTTTTAGATTTTCAGAAAGTATGGGTCAACTATGACCATCGAAAAGAAATTGTGGGCGAAGCACAACGAAATGGTGCGGTAATCTACCGCAAGTCTGAAAGCGGTATAGTGTAGACGGCTACTAATTTTGTTAGCGAAACTGTTGTAGTATTTTAAAAAAAATGGTAATCTTAAATATCGGAAGGGTAGCCACTACTAGTGACCACTCATTTCGTTAAAAACTAAATCTATAATTAGATAAAAGGGGATCGATTAATATGGAAAAACGCGATTTTCACGTAGTAGCAGACACAGGTATCCACGCACGTCCAGCTACATTATTAGTACAAACAGCAAGCAAATTTAACTCAGATGTTAACTTAGAATACAAAGGTAAATCTGTAAACTTGAAGTCAATCATGGGTGTTATGTCACTCGGTGTTGGCCAAGGTGCTGACGTTACTATCTCAGCTGAAGGTGCTGACGAAGCAGACGCAATCAACGCAATTGAAGAAACAATGAAAAAGGAAGGTTTATCTGAATAATGACAAAACTAAAAGGGATTGCTGCCAGTGATGGTATCGCTACGGCGAAAGCCTATATGTTAGTGCAACCCGATTTGTCATTTTCGAAATCAACTATTTCAGATTCAGAAAAAGAGATTAATCGTTTGCATAATGCCTTACAAGCTTCCACGAATGATCTAGAGACCATTCGGAAGATTGCTGCTGAATCATTAGGGGAAGAAGAAGCACAAGTTTTTGATGCCCACATGATGATTTTAGCAGACCCAGAATTTACCGGCGCTATCGAAGGTAAAATCAATGATGACAAGGTTAATGCTGAGCAAGCGCTTAAAGAGGTCGCGGATTTATTTGTGGCCACTTTTGAGGCTATGACTGATAACGCATACATGCAAGAACGCGCTGCTGACATCAAGGATGTTACTAAGCGAGTTCTCAGTCATTTATTAGGGGTAACACTCCCTAACCCAGCGTTAATTGATGAAGAAGTAATTGTGATTGCTCATGACTTGACACCAAGTGACACAGCCCAATTAAACGGTAAATTCGTTAAGGCTTTTGTGACTGATATTGGTGGTCGGACTTCTCACTCTGCTATTATGGCTCGTTCTTTAGAAATTCCTGCAATTGTTGGAACTGAAAATATCACAACTTCTGTTAAAGCCGGCGAACAACTAATTGTCGACGGGATTAACGGGGATGTTATTATCAATCCTACAGATGCAGACATTGCTGAATACGATAAGAAGGCACAAGCTTTCGCTGATCAAAAAGCAGAATGGGAAAAGTTAAAGAATGAAAAATCCGTTACAAAAGACGGAAAAACATTCACAGTTGCTGCAAATATCGGGACACCTAAAGATTTAGATGGTGTTATCGATAACGGTGCTGAAGCAATCGGCTTATACCGGACAGAATTCTTATACATGGACTCATCTGAATTACCTAGTGAAGATGATCAGTTCGAAGCTTATAAGACTGTTTTGGAAGGTATGGCTGGTAAACCAGTTGTTGTGCGGACAATGGACATTGGTGGGGATAAGAAATTACCTTACTTGCCATTACCCGAAGAAATGAATCCATTCTTAGGCTACCGTGCTGTGCGGATTAGTTTAGATCGTGATGATATTTTCAGAACACAATTGCGTGCTTTACTCCGTGCTTCAAACTACGGTAAGTTACGTATCATGTTCCCAATGATCGCAACTATCGCAGAATTCCGTCAAGCAAAAGGCATTCTTGAAGAAGAAAAAGCTAAATTAATTGCTGATGGTCAAACTGTTTCTGATGATTTACAAGTTGGGATGATGGTTGAAATTCCAGCCAGCGCCGTCTTGGCAAATCAATTCGCTAAGGAAGTTGACTTCTTTAGTATCGGAACAAACGACTTGATTCAATACACAATGGCTGCTGATCGGATGAATGAACGTGTATCATACCTTTATCAACCATACAATCCAGCAATCTTACGTTTAATTAAGAACGTTATTGACGCTTCCCATAAAGAAGGTAAGTGGACTGGAATGTGTGGGGAAGCCGCTGGCGATTCAGTCATGGCACCACTCCTTGTTGGAATGGGCTTAGATGAATTTTCAATGAGCGCAACTTCGGTCCTTCGGGTTCGGAGCTTGATGAAACGTTTAGATACAACTCAATTAACTGATTTAGTTGAAACCGCTGTTAATGTGAATACAAGTAATGAAGAAAACCAAAAATTAGTTGAAGATTTTATGCAAAATCTTTAATTAAATGGTAAAAGACCGCCCACTGTGGCGGTCTTTTTTTTGTGCGTAAAATTTGGATGAGCAAAAAAGATTGACAGTTATCGATTACAAATGTAAACTGTAACTAATGATTACAAATGTAAACGAAAGGGAGAAAACCGCGAATGACTGAAAAAATAGGGGTTATTACGGATGCGGAATGGGCAATTATGCGGATGGTTTGGTCACTTGGGCAAGTCAACAGCAGTCATTTAATTGAACTCGTTCAGCAAAAGCGTGATTGGCAAGCGTCGACTGTTAAGACTTTGCTAGGTCGGTTGGTAAAAAAAGACTATCTAATTGCCACTAAAGAAGGACGCCGATTTATATATACGGCTAATATCGTAGAAGATGAAGCGATGAACCATGCCACGCAGTCGCTGTTTAACCAATTATGTGGGATGAAAAAAGGCCGCACATTAGCCACTTTAATCGAGCAAACAACGCTCAGTCAAAATGATATTCAGACATTACAAACGGTGTTAGCGGCTAAATTACCTAGTGCACCAACAATGATTGAATGTGATTGTTTACCAGCCAATTGTGATTGCATAGAGGAGGAAGTAAAATGAAACACGATGAAATGCACCATGAACATGAAGGATACGATATGAAAGAGATGCATCACGAGCACCAAATGGATCACAGCATGCACGACATGCATCATGACCATGAGATGATGGATCATGATATGGGGCATATGAATCACGATATGCATGGGATGCACCATGACATGGGCGACGGCGATATGATGATGCATGGTGGTCATATGATGCACATGGGAAATCTGAAACAAAAATTCTGGATTTCATTAATTGCAACGGTACCAATTCTAATTCTCTCACCATTTATGGGCATGCAGTTACCTTTTCAAACGACTTTCCCAGGTTCAGATTGGCTAGTATTGATTTTAGCAACATTTCTCTTCTTTTACGGTGGGGCACCGTTTTTAAAGGGCGCTCAAGGAGAATTATCTGCTAAGAGCCCAGCGATGATGACCTTAATTGCAATGGGGATCAGTGTTTCTTATCTATATAGTTTATACGCCTTTGTTGCGAACCATTTCTTGAACCCACAAGGCCACGTGATGGACTTTTTCTGGGAGCTTGCAACGTTAATCGTTATTATGTTGTTGGGACACTGGATTGAAATGAATGCGGTAATGAGTGCAGGGAGTGCTTTAGAAAAAATGGCTGCTTTGTTACCCGGCCAAGCACAAGTAATTGATCAAGCAGGGCATCAACACGCGGTTGATTTAAAGGACTTGAAAAAAGGACAAACTGTATTAGTCGCAGCTGGTGAAAAAGTACCCGCGGATGGGTTAATTATCGCCGGTCAAAGCCAAGTCAATGAATCCTTAGTGACAGGTGAATCAAAGGCTGTTGCGAAGGCTGAAGGCGATCAAGTAATCGGTGGGACAGTCAACGGAAATGGGACGTTAACCGTGCAAGTGACCGGGACTGGCGAAAGTGGTTACTTAGCGCAAGTCATGAAATTAATTAAACAAGCACAACAAGAAAAATCAAAAGTTGAAGGGTTAGCAGATAAAGTTGCGAAGTATCTTTTCTATGCTGCATTGGTTGCTGGGATTATCGCCTTCATTAGTTGGGTGTTCTTGGCCGATCTGAATACGGCTTTTGAACGGATGGTAACCGTCTTTATTATTGCTTGTCCGCATGCACTTGGATTGGCCATTCCATTGGTGGTTGCCAGAAGTACAGCGATTGCGGCTACAAACGGCTTGCTCATTCGTAACCGTGAAGCAATCGAATTGTCAGATAAGGTTACCGTTGTTTTGATGGATAAGACGGGGACTTTGACACAAGGCGCATTCAAAGTGAATGCTGTCGAAGTTTTCGATACAGCACTTGATGAACAACGACTCATGCAACTCTTTGGTGCGTTAGAACGCCATTCAAGTCATCCATTGGCCACTGGGATTCTAGAGTATAACCAAGCACAAACTATTCCTGATTTACAGGCAGACAATGTTCAAACGATTCAAGGCGTCGGTTTGTCTGGAACGGTTGCAGGGCAAAGTTATCAAATAGTGACGGCAACTTATTTACAAGCCCAGCATATTAAATTTGATCAAGCTCTTTTCCAAACTTTAGCAGAAAAAGGGAATTCCATCAGTTATCTATTACAAGATCGAACGGTTTTAGGACTAGTCGCACAAGGTGATCAGATTAAACCAGAAGCGCCAGCTTTCATCCAAGCATTAAAGAAACGGCATATCCAACCGGTCATGTTAACCGGTGATAATCAACAAGTTGCCGAAAAAGTGGCTGCACAATTGGGCGGTATGACGGTTCAAGCGAACTTGAAACCAGAAGATAAAGAAGCAATCGTCAAAGATTACCAAGCTAAAGGCGAAGTCGTCCTGATGGTTGGGGATGGTGTTAATGATGCACCAGGTTTAACGCGGGCTGATATCGGAATCGCAATTGGTGCTGGGACGGATGTTGCAATCGATTCAGCAGATGTGATCCTCGTGAAGAGTAATCCAAACGATATTATGCATTTCTTGAATTTATCGCACGCAACTAACCGCAAAATGACGCAAAATCTCTGGTGGGGCGCTGGTTATAATATTTTAGCGATTCCATTAGCTGGGGGGCTATTTGCCGGAATTGGGTTAGTATTAAGTCCAGCAGTTGGTGCAATCTTAATGTCACTCTCAACAATTGTTGTGGCTATTAATGCAATGACTTTGAAATTAAAACGAGATGCATGATGTCAATCTTTTTTTAAGCAGTATGAAGTAGATTTCGATAAGGACGGGCGAAAGAAAATATCGCACACAATTAGACGCACACAACATATAGTTGCAGTGCGTCTTTTTGTTGGTTTATCTACTATATATAGGTTGAATCCGAATTTTTAATCCGCTATGATGGGGTTACTGATTAAAAAGGAGACTGGTGCTAAGATGGATATGAAAATTGCTTCAGAAGCAGACTTGCAAATTAAAGTGATTAAAAGAGATGGGCGAATCATGCCTTTTTCTGCGGATAAAATCGAACAAGCAATTATTAAAGCCGCTAAAAATGTGAAGACGGAATTAGAGCCATTAGACTATCAAGTGTTAAACACAGTCGCACTAGATGTTGTGAGTGAAGTCGGCAGCCGATTTGATAAAGATGTTAAAATCTATGAACTGCAAAATATTGTGGAACATAAACTTTTAGAACATCACCAATATGATATTGCCCAAGAATACATTAACTACCGGACGCAACGGGACTTTGCCCGGAATAAGGCAACTGATATCAACTTTACCATTCAAAAATTATTGAAAAAAGACCAAACTGTGGTCAATGAAAATGCGAATAAAGATAGTCATGTTTTTAATACACAGCGGGACCTAACGGCAGGGACAGTTGCTAAAGCGATGGGGCTTAAGATGTTGCCTGATAAAGTGGCGAACGCCCATTTAAAAGGCGAGATTCATTGGCACGATTTGGATTACCAACCATATAGTCCAATGACCAATTGTTGTTTAATCGATTTTAAAGAAATGTTGAATCATGGCTTTAAGATTGGGAATGCCGAAGTTGAAGCGCCACATTCGATTCAAACTGCTACGGCACAAATGTCACAAATTATTGCTAACGTTGCTTCTAGCCAATATGGTGGTTGTTCTGCTGATCGGGTGGATGAATTATTGGCACCATTTGCCGAAAAGAATTATGCCAAACATTTAGCAGATGCCAAGAATTGGATTGATGGCGAAGCAAAACAAAAGGATTATGCGCAAACCAAGACTGAAAAAGATATTTATGACGCCATGCAAGCGTTGGAATATGAAATCAATACTTTATATTCATCCCAAGGCCAAACACCATTTACAACGCTTGGTTTTGGATTAGGCAGTAACTGGATTGAACGTGCGATTCAAAAAGCAATTCTTTCAATTCGAATTGAAGGATTAGGTAAAGAAAAACGGACTGCCATCTTCCCTAAATTAGTTTTTGCAGTAAAACGCGGCTTAAACTTAAATCCAACTGATCCAAATTATGACATCAAACAATTAGCTGTTGAATGTGCCACAAAACGGATGTATCCCGATGTTTTAATGTATGACAAGTTGGTGGAATTAACGGGTTCTTTCAAAGCACCAATGGGTTGTCGAAGCTTCTTACAAGGCTGGAAAAACGAACATGGTGAAGAAGTGAATAGTGGCCGGATGAATCTCGGCGTGGTGACAATCAATTTACCACGGATTGCACTTGAAGCCGATGGCAACCAAGCTAAGTTCTGGGAAATTCTAGAACAACGGTTGCAAGTCTGCAAGGAAGCCCTGGTCTTTAAAGTGGAACGCGCTAAAGAAGCGAAGCCAGAAAATGCGCCGATTCTTTATGAATATGGTGCCTTTGGCAAGCGTTTGAAGAAAACCGATAGTGTTGATGAAGTCTTTAAAAATTCACGCGCAACTGTTTCATTGGGCTATATTGGCCTTTATGAAGTCGGTACAGCCTTCTTTGGGCCAGACTGGGAAAAGGATGCCAAGGCAAAAGCCTTTACGGTAGACGTCGTTAAAGACCTCTATAATCACTGCGTTGATTGGGAAAAGGAATACGGCTATCACTTCTCTGTTTACAGCACACCAGCAGAAAGTTTAACAAATACGTTCTGTCAAAAAGATACGCAAAAATTTGGGATTGTCGAAAATATTACAGACAAAGAATACTACACAAATAGTTTCCACTACGATGTGCGTAAAGCACCAACCCCATTTGAAAAATTAGATTTTGAAAAAGATTATCCAAAATACTGTTCTGGTGGGTTCATTCATTACTGTGAATACCCAAATCTGCGTCAAAATCCAAAGGCTTTAGAAGCTGTCTGGGATTATGCTTACGATCGTGTCGGCTACTTAGGCACAAATACGCCAATTGATCAATGCTTTAAATGTGGGTTTAAAGGGGACTTTAAGCCGACAGAACGCGGGTTCCAATGCCCACAATGTGGGAACACGGATGCTGCTACATGTGACGTCGTTAAGCGGACTTGTGGTTATCTAGGTAATCCACAACAACGTCCAATGGTGCATGGTCGGCATAAGGAAATCGCCAGTCGAGTTAAGCACATGCATATTACCATTGGCAACGATAATAACAACGTTGCACGGCAGTAATTGTGAATACGGGATTTGAAGGAGTTTTTGAAGATGGCAGTAAAACAACAAGGCCCGAAGAATCCGGCGCCCAAAGAATGGCTTTCTGAAACACTAAGCCAGGATTATATTGCAGATTATAAACCGTTTAACTTTGTTGATGGCGAAGGGGTGCGCTGTAGCCTATATGTGAGTGGTTGCATGTTTGCTTGCCCCGGTTGTTACAATCGAGTGGCGCAGAATTTTCGCTATGGCCGCCCTTATACAACTGAATTAGAGGACAAAATTATTGCTGATTTAGGGCAATCTTATGTCCAAGGACTGACGTTATTAGGTGGCGAACCGTTCTTGAATACCAAGACTTGTTTATCGCTAGTAGACCGAATTCGCGCCACTTATGGGCAGACAAAGGACGTCTGGTCATGGACGGGATATACGTGGGAAGAACTGATGCAAGAATCAGATGATAAACTCGAGTTGCTGTCTAAGATTGATATCTTAGTTGATGGGCGCTTCATGAAGGACCAAATGGATCTGACATTGCAGTTCAGAGGGAGTGCCAATCAACGGATTATCGATGTCAAAAAATCATTAGCCGCTAAAAAGCCCGTTATATGGGCAAAGCTTGTTCATTGAAAGTAATATGTAAAATAAAGTTATTAAAAATTTAATTTTCATTTTCCGTCATTGGTATATACCTAACACGGATAAAGAAGAGCGTCAATCCATGATTAGAATGGGTTGGCGCTTTTTTTAGTTTTTGTGAAAAACTGGACATTCATAGGTAATGAACGGGGTTATCGTTTGACAACGCTTTCTGTAACATAATACTTGTAATAGCAATTATTTTTTAATTATGATTCAGGAAAAGGAGTGAGGTTAATGGATTCATTTATCAGTTTCATGGAGAAACGCTTTTTACCAGTTGCGGCAAAAGTTGGGAATCAACGACATTTGCCATTCGTGACGCCTTCGTAACAACGATGCCATTGATGATCTTGGGTGCTTTTGCAACCTTGATTAATAATTTACCAATTCCGGCATATACCAATTTCATGGATAGTGTGTTCTCAAAGACAGTTGGTAAGGGCGCTGAAAAGGCTTATATCTGGACTAAATTCGGGGGCAATGCTTGGAGCGGGACATTTGCGATTCTTTCTGTGTTTATCGTCTTCCTAGTTGCTTACAATTTAGGTAAGTCATATAATATCAAT
Organism: Latilactobacillus sp. VITA-14; assembly: GCF_046580785.1. NCBI lineage: Bacteria > Bacillati > Bacillota > Bacilli > Lactobacillales > Lactobacillaceae > Latilactobacillus > Latilactobacillus sp. VITA-14. Next base: position 31,843 of record NZ_JBJKTM010000008.1, on the reverse strand, counting down.
CCACTAGCAGTCGGCGTAACAGCATTAGGGTCATTCTTTGCTGCTGGCGGTCTTGCAGGGATGGACTCAATGGGCTTGTTCGTTGCTTTAATCGTTGCGATGATTTCAACAGAAATTCTCAGACGTTTATTGGGTAATAAACACTTAGTCATTAAGATGCCTGATGGGGTACCACCTGCAGTTTCACAATCATTCGCGGCATTATTGCCATCAATGATTACCATCGCAGTCTTCTCATTATTTGCAACAATTCTATTAGGCTTTGGTGTTGAAAATATTGTGACATCATTCTACAAAGCTGTCCAAGAACCATTCCAAGGACTTGCAAACAGCTATCCTTCAGCATTATTATTAGCATTCATCACACCATTCTTATGGTTCTTCGGGTTACACGGTGCTAACATGATCGAACCATTCATGCAAACAATCAATGCACCTGCAATTACAGCTAACTTAAATGCGATTAAAGCTGGTAAAGCAGCACCATATATTGTTAACAAACCATTCTTTGATTCATTTGTTAACTTAGGTGGGACTGGTGCTACTTTAGGCTTAATCATTGCAATCTGGTTAGTGGGTCGAAAGAATAAACAATATTTAATCGTTGGGAATTTGAGTGCCGCTCCTGGGGTCTTCAATATTAACGAACCATTAACATTTGGCTTGCAATCGTATTGAACCCAATTTTATTCATCCCATATATTGCCACACCAATGGTGATCGTTACAATTGCATACTTTGCAACTAGCACCGGGTTAGTGCCCGCTGCAACGGTTATGCCACCTTGGGTAACACCACCAATTATCGGTGGGGTCATCGCAACGGTTAGTTGGCAAGGTGGGGTATTAGCAGCAGTGAACTTACTTGTTTCAGTGCTCATTTACCTACCATTCATCAAGATCGCCACAGACATGGCTTTAAAAGAAGAAGCAGCCCGCGATCAAGCGGCTTAAGCACAAAAAAAGGTCCGACATGAATGTCGGACTTTTTTTGTGCCTATAATTAATGAGTTGACTCACTTGCAATGGTGACGTGCCCGTTTTGAACGCTACCAATGACGATATTGTTCGAAATCTGGTCAGCGGTTGCATCGGTTAGATAGTTGACACTATCACTCATCCCGACAACAGCGGGACCTGCTTTGACCGTAATGGTTGAAGCTGATTCACCAGTCTTTTGTTGATCAAGTTGCTCAAAAATGGTTTGATCAGTCTGTGATAAATCGGCAGCAGCTACTAGTGAATCCGTCTTTTGATAGCTTGTTACTTGACCAGCACCGATGCGTAGCAGTTCATGATCATTCATGAAGAGGTAGAGATAACCGATACTATCACCACTAGCAATCGACTTAGGGGTTAATTGATAACCAGCTTGTGCTGCATCCCTTTTTTGAGCAGCATAGATTGTGTTTTGATTGAGCGTTACTAAAGTGTATTTGGCAAGATCTTGAATGGCAGAACGTTCAATACTATCATAACATTTTTGGTACATGAAGCCATCTTTGACCATCAGTTTTCCGGTGTCATTAGCACTCGTCGTTGTTACGGCCGCAATCCAAGTGCCATTGAGTTGGTCGAGGGCAACAGGACTGGCGGTTGTTTTGGCGGTTGCTTTTTAACTGACGAATAACTGTCCGCGGTCAAAATTGGTGGGTTCTTGTAGATCTCTGTAATGAGCTGTAATTGCGTATAGATGATTTCCTTTGGCAACGAATCCTTGGTCAATTGTATTTTTCCCAGTCTTAGTCTCAAGAAAGACGAGATCTGAGAGGTGTTTAATCTTAAAGTCAGCCCCCAATTTGTGTAATGCAGCGTTGACTTGTGCCACAGTCATCAGATGGAGTGTCTTTTGATAGCTCTTCATCAGATGACTGCGGCTATCTTGTTGCCATTTTTTAAACGAAATTTGTTGATAATTAATCGGCTGACTTGTGAAGGTGCTTTTAGAGGTCAGCCAACTTTTAGGAGTGGTCATTTGAGCAATATTTGAAACGGTGATGTCATCAGAAAGACCGTTTTTAGTTTGCTTAGAAAGGAGTTGTTTGTTAAACAACCAAGTCTGTGAATCGGCCGCGAGGGCTTTTTTAGTTGTTGTCGGGTTGGCGTAGGTCGTCGTAGTTGGCTACGCGCGGGATGTGGTTGATGAAGCCGGTTTTTTAGCTTGGCAACCTGCTAGGAGTGTTATTGTTAAAAGGGTAGTGATTAAAAGTGTTTTACGCATTTTGAAGCTCCGTTTCATTTGTCTGCAGGATGGGTTTTGCCGAATAAGCCGTCATCGTCATCCGTGTTGTAGTAACTTAAAAAAGGAAAGAGTAATTTAAAAGTGGAACCACTGCCTTGTTGGGAGCTAACGGTGAGTTCGTGACCGAGCTTTTCACTTAAGACACGTGCAAGGTAGAGCCCTAAACCGGTTGAACGTTGGTTAGAATAGCGCCCATTTTGACCGGTGAACCCTTTATCAAAAATCCGGGGTAGGTCTTCAGCCGGAATCCCAATCCCTGTATCGATGACACTTAACCAAACGCCTTGTTCGTCACGTTCAATCTGTACCGTAATTTGTGCGCCGTCGGGGGTATACTTTAACGCATTGGAAATGATTTGATTCAAAATAAAAGCCAGCCATTTAGCATCGGTTAAGACGGTTTGATCGGCACCAAGCAGTTTAAATTGGATGTGTTTTTGAATAAAATAATTGCGATTTTGGCGGATGATTTGGTTGACTAAAGGTTTTAAATCGTATTCCTGCACCAAGTAATCCTTAGAAAAACTATCGAGACGCGAGTAGTAGAGCACTTGTTCAACGTAGTGTTCAATTTGAATCAGTTCATCGGTTAATTGATTGAATTTGTCTTCTGGAATCTGGTCTTCGATGGATTCAATGAGCAATTGAGTAGCTGCCAGGGGGACCTTGCTTTCGTGCACCCAGCCATCAATGAAATTCTTTTGATCTTGTTGCGCTGAGATTAGTCGCTCGATGCTTTGTTGATGATAGGCTAGCAGTTGATTCACGTAGTGTTGAATGAATTGTTTTTCAGCCGAGGTAGCGCCTGTAAGTGGCCAGTTGAGGCTATCTTCTTTAGCATCTAAGCGTGTTTGGATTGTGCGGTACCACTTGAGATGGTAGACGTATAAGCCAACCAAAAAGGCGCAGAAAAAAAGCGCCAGCAATAAATCGAGGTATAAAAGTGTCGCCTTAGCAAAGCGCATACTAGGGTCGAGCCATAGGACGATATCCAGAACAATCATACCGCCGAAGAAAAAAGCGATATGAAATAAATGATCACGTAAGAATTTTTTAAACGTCATAATAACTCCTTAGGGGATGATATAGCCTTGGCCAATTTTCGTCTGAATGTAGTCTTCTAAACCAGCACTTTCAATTTTTTTGCGAAGCCGATTGATGTTAACGGTTAGTGTGTTGTCGTCGACAAACCGTTCATCGTCCCAGAGGGCACGCAATAACTTTTCGCGACTGACAATCTGGCCGTGTTGACGCATCAGAAATTGGAGGAGCTTATATTCGTTTTTGGAAAGATCAATGGTAGTCTCACCCACCTGAGCTCCGCCGCTTTGGAGGTTAATCATTAGGTCGTTATGTTCGATGATATCGGCATTTTGGTCGACGTAGTTGTAAGTCCGTCGTAAGAGGGCGTTAATTTTGGCAATTAAAACTTCCATCGAAAAAGGCTTATTGACGAAGTCATCGCCGCCCATGTTCATCGACATCACCATGTCCATGTTGGTACTGCGACTAGAAATGAAGATTATGGGGACTTTAGATACTTCACGAATTTTGCGACACCAGTAGAACCCGTCATAAACGGGCAGGTTGATATCGAGTAAAATCAGATGGGGTTTATTGGTTAAAAATTGGTCGAAAATGGTATCGAAATCGGTCGTAATATTTGCGTGTAATTGCCACTTATTTAAGTTCTCAGCGATTAAGTTGGCAATCGTTGGATCGTCTTCAACAATCATAATTTCAAACATAATGAATTCTCCTCATACATAGATAGACTAATATTAACCACTTTCACTAGAAAAGACAACCAACTAAGGTCGTAGTTATAAAATGGGCTTTTGCGGTCAACTCTGCTAAAATGAATACCAATTAGTTAAGGGATGTGAAAAAATGGCAGTCGTATCAGTCCAACAAGTTTCGAAAGTCTACGGGCATCGGTTTAGTCTGGTCAATGCGCTTAATAATATTTCATTTGATATTGAACCGTGGGAGTTTGTCGGTATTATGGGCCCTTCAGGCGCTGGGAAAACGACCTTATTAAATATGATTGCGACCATTGATCGGCCGACGCATGGTCAAGTGTTAATTAAGGATCAAGTTGTGAGTCGGATGCGGGAAGCTAAGCTTGCTAATTTTAGGCGGCAAGATTTGGGCTTTATTTTTCAAGATTTTAACTTACTAGATTCACTGACGGTTCGCGAAAACATGTTACTGCCATTAGCGCTTGATAAGTTAAGTGTGCCAGTGATTGAAAAACGGTTGGATAAAGTTAGCCGAGTCTTGGGCATTAGTAGTTTGTTGGATCGTTATCCGGATGAAGTTTCAATTGGACAGCGCCAACGAGTGGCATGTGGGCGCGCAATGATTACCAATCCCACTTTGTTATTGGCCGACGAACCAACTGGAAGTTTAGATTCAAAATCAGCTACGGAGCTTTTACAATATTTAACCGTGATTAATCGTCAGGAAAAGACGACAATTTTATTGGTCACGCATGATGCCTTTACAGCTAGTTACTGTCGGCGAATTCTTTTCATTAAAGATGGTCAATTATTCTCGGAAATTGTTCGCAATGGTGATCGGCAACAATTCTTCAATCAAATTATTGATATGCAAGCAACCATAGGTGGAGGAGGCCGTTTCAATGCTGTTACACCTAACCGTTAGAAATGCGATTAATCATGCGCGCGACTATGCGGCTTATGTGATTGCCTGTGTTGCCGCGATTGTGGTTTATTTCTGCTTTACGTCGATTCAAACTGCGCCAATCTTTAGGCACCTCAAGATGGCTGGTGAATCTTTAGCTTTTGGCCGGATGATCCAAGTAGCAGGTTTAATTATTTTGCTGTTTGCCGCTTTTTTCTTGGCATATGCTAATTTATTTTTCATTAAAAGGCGTCGGCGGGAGATTGGTGTTTTAAGTGTCATCGGGGTGACTAAATTTCAGATTAGCTTACTCTTCTTCTTTGAAAGTTTGATTATCGGTGTGATTGCCCTGATTATCGGGTTGTTATTCGGGATTCTTTTTTCGAAATTATTCGCGATGTTATTATTACGCATGATGGGGATTGCGGTTGCCATGCCGTTTTTAATATCATGGCGGGCCATTGAACAAACGACATTCACCTTTGGCGGGTTGTTCCTATTAACTGGTTTTTTAAACAGTACGATGATTTATCGGTATCAATTAGTGACATTGCTGCAACCATCTGCAGTCAGTCGGAAAGTGCGCCGACCGAACTGGCTGACTTATTTATGGGGGATTATTGCACCTGTATTGATTATCAGCGGCTATTATTTGGCAGACCAAACACTGGCTTTGATGCCGAGCTTAGAGCGGCGTTATGGTTTTGGGATTGATTTGGTTTATTTACTAACCATTTTATTACTTGAAATTTTTGGCACACTGGCTTTTTTTCAGGCCTATACGCAAATTTGGCTACAGTTAGAACGGCACTGGAAACGGCTTTATTATCGTGGGACACATTTGTTAAACGTTACGAATTTGAGTTTTCGTTTTAAAAAGAATGCAAAGATGTTGTGGATGATTACGATTTTAAGTGCAGTCACTATTACCGCAATCGGAAGTGCGGCGATGATTTATACGCACGGTCAAGATACATTACGGCAGAACATTCCGGTGGATTTGGTTTATACACAAAGTCAAAAAGCAGCGGTCGACAAAATTTTAACGCAATATCATGTTCAGCCGGTGAGTCAAACAATGTCTTCGTTTAAATTGGTGGATGCTCGATTTAAGGTCAATTCACCGTTAAATCGGGAAGGCATCAAAATGGATGGAGCAGCTGTTGTCATGCCATTATCCCAATACAACCAAGTAATGGCGCAACAATTTAAGTCACCAGCAACTAAATTGAAGAAAAATACTGTGGTGACCATCATTAACTTGCCATTAACAATGCTGAAGATGCCTCGCAGAGCAGGTGCAGGTTTGCCACCGAAAAGAGCTGGAATCCCGTTGCAATTAAAACAGTCTGGGCTTTCAGATTTTCGGATTGTACACATTCGTAAGCTATTTCCCAACGGTTCTGATGTCTTCTTTGATGGTGACTTAAACGTGATTGTGGCCAATGATGCTGAATATCAACAAGTCCAAGCAACTTCAGTTGATCAAATCTATGCAGTTCAGCTCTCCGCTGCCCAACAAAAGCAAAAACGATTAATGCGCGATTTATTCCGTCTATCTCAAAAGCCCAAACAATGGGATTATTTAATGACGCACAAAAAAGCCGGGCAAACCCATTATGAAATTAAAACCACTGATCAACGGCTAGAAGAGTTAAGCCGCTATTCTGTGCTTTTGAAAAAACCTAACCGAGATATTGCTAACGCAAACTTCGGATTTTATATGTATGTCGCCATTTTTATTGCGTTAATCTTCATGTTAGCCACTGGTAGTATCATCATGTTGAAACAATTGTCAGAAGCACAAGAAGAGATTTTGCAGTATAAAACATTGAAAAAAATTGGGATGAGTGACGGTGAGATTAAGCGCACGATTTATTTCCAAATTTTGATGCTCTTTTTACTGCCAATTATTTTGGGATCGATGCACGCCTTCTTTGCAATTCGGTTATTGGGTTTGTTTTTAGATAATCCTGGGTTACAATTAGCCTATATCGTTTGCGGCCTGTTTATCATCATTTACTTTGTTTTCTATCTAATTACGGCCAATATCTACAATCGAATTGTGAATGCACCGCTCAATAGTGATGTGTTCTACTAAACTCGGAGGGAAAGTTTTTGCAATTAGCTATGTACCGCGCAAAAGCGCGTCAATTATTAAAAGGAAACTGGCAGAAAATGGCCGCTTTAGTCGCGCTTTGGTTGTTAGTTGAGATAGTAGTCGACTCGATGATTGAAGGCGTGTTTGGCGCCAGTTCATTTGGTTATCAAATGCTCAACACCTTTGCCAATTATTTCTTATACTTTATCTTTTTAAATGCTGTTTTCTTAGGTGTTTATAAAGTTAGCCAGAATAAGCCCAGCTATTACCGGGATACCTTATTGTTATTCCGGCAACCGTTGTATACCCATCTTGTGGTATTGAATCTTATTCAACAAGTGTTAAACTGGATCTTACTATTAATTGGGTTGGCGCCGTTTTATCGGTTACTCGGTTGGGATCGTGTATTTCAATTCACTTTTAATGGATTAGATTCCGTTGCGCCTTATTTGCTAAACATTAGCCAGCAGGGGACAATTTCTGAAACTGTCTTATTGTTTGTGACGGTGATGTTGGTTTTGTCACTGCTGCAACCCGTGATTTTAACGTATTATCAGATTTTAGTACTGTTGAAGTTTGATTTACCACAAGCACCACTCAAATTAATCTTTAGCCTTTCATGGGTGATTTTAAAAGGGAACTGGCTGAAATTACTCGGGCTTACTTTATCATTTATCGGATGGGAACTGGTCGTCTATATGACTGCTGGACTAGGTCTCTTGTGGTTCTATCCATACTTAATTATGAGCGTTACGATTTTCTATCAAGAAGTTAAAGCTAAGAAAGTCCAAGTCATTCAATAGCATTAGGGCCGTCATCCATTTGGGTGGCGGTCTTTTTTTATTTAGTTAGTAAATATAGTGCGCGCGATACCCGGAATGCGCTACTATAGAAATTAGAAAGGTGGTCATTTAAAAATGCAATTAACAGTCTTAGGTTATTACGGTGGATATCCATATGCCGGTGTTGGGACTAGTAGTTATTTATTAACAAGTGGGGCGTATCATTTATTGCTAGATTGTGGGAGTGGCGCTTTATTAGCGCTTGAGAAACAATTTGACCCATTGCAACTAGATGTGGTCCTTCTCACGCACTATCATCACGATCACATTGCTGATGTGGGGGTTTTACAATATTATTGGCAACTGCATCAAGGAACCAAAAAGGAACCCATTTTACCTATTTACGGGCATCTGCAAGATCCACTCCACTTTGGCAGTTTGACACAACCGGGTGTGACGCAGGGCTTTGGTTATCAAGAAGACACAGAGCTGACCCTGGGGCCGTTGAAAGTAACTTTCAAACGGACAGTGCATCCTGTCCCAGCATTCGCTGTTCGAATTGAAGAACAAACGACGGGGCAGGTCTTGGTCTTTACTGCAGATACGGCGTATTTCCCAGAATTAGCTGCTTTTTGTCAGTCTGCAGATTTACTGATGACTGATACGAATTTTCTTGAAGATCGCACTGGTAAAATGGCGCATATGACAACAACGCAATCCGGTAACTTGGCACAAGAAAGTGGCGCAGCTAAAATTCTATTAACGCATTTACCACAAGGGGTTTCGGCAGAAACGCTACAGGCACAAGCACAAGCGACTGTTGGGGACGTACCCGTGATAGTTGCCCAACAGGATTTGATAATTGATGTCGGAGCGTGTAATATAGGCGGCGTTGATGAAACTTACAAAAAATAAGTGAATTTTCATTAGAAAGTAGAAACTACTATAATTTTTTTGAATGATAAATATAAATTTAAAAACATAAAAATTAATGGTGAGTGGGAAAATTTAACAATAAACCGTTTTAATTATACGTTTTATGTTCAAATGTCTATTTATTAATTATTAAAAAATAATTAATAAATTTAATTTTAGGGTAGTTTTCTAGTGCTGACTCGCGTATAATAAAATTTGTAAGAGAGAAAATGATTGTCTTATTGTTAAGTAAGGTGTCATGTTAATAAAGGAGAGAGACATATGGTTACGTTATATACATCACCAAGTTGTACATCTTGTCGTAAAGCCCGGGCGTGGTTAGAGGAACACAATATTCCATACCAAGAACGCAATATCTTTTCGGAGCCTCTCAATAAAAATGAAATTAAAACAATCTTACGCATGACCGAAGATGGCACGGAAGAAATTATCTCAACGCGTTCTAAGGTTTTCCAAGAATTAAACATTAAAATTGATGACTTATCAATCAACGAATTATTAGATTTAGTTCAAAAGAACCCAGGGCTATTACGTCGTCCAATTATTTTGGATGAAAAACGACTTCAGGTTGGTTATAACGAAGATGAAATTCGTCGTTTCTTACCACGTGAAGTACGGGCATTGGAATTACAACAAGCACAATTACTAGCAGGATTCTAGAGGAGAGTCGGGGCTGTTAACAGCCTCGACTTTTTTGATGGGTTAAAAAATTAATTGCTGCGATGTAGATACTTGAATATTACGCCAGATACTGGTATGGTAGGTCAAAGAAAGTGAATTACGACGCTATAAGAAGCGCGTTAGAAAGGGGCGTTGTCCCATGAGAATGGAAAAAATCGACGAGAACACAATTCGGGTTCTATTAGAAAATGATGATTTAGAAGAACGCGGGATTACTGGACTTGATTTGTTGAGCAATCATAAAAAGATTGAGCGGTTCTTCTATTCAATTCTGGAAGAAGTGGACAGTGAACACACATTTGCGAACAACGATGCAGTAACGTTCCAAGTGTTGCCTAACGATCAAGGGTTAGAATTACTGATTAGTAAGAATATGCCAAACTTTGACGGTGGTAAAGGTCAATCAGAAATGGTGCAAGGCAAAGACGGTATTACTGAATACATTAAAGAACAACTGTTGAAACGAGATACGGTCCAAGATGATGCGACTGAGGAAGAGGATGAAATGACCGCTTATATGAATCAAGCGGACAATCCAATGAAACAGATTGTGTTATCGTTTAAGTCATTTGACGATTGGATTGCTTTGGCACAACAGCTACACATCGAAAGTGGTGTGTCGAACCTATTTCTTTACAAACATCAGTACTATGCACAGATTATTATTTTTATGGAGAATACGACCGAAGCGTTCGCACGGGATGATTTAGCGGTCGCTAATGAATACGGGCAGAAGTCAGAATACACAGCAGCTTTTTTAAGTGAATTCGGTGAAAAAGTCATGGATAATAGTGCGCTTGAGTTAACACGCTACTACTTCAAACATTAAAAATAACGGGTTTTCCTAAATTTAGGAGAACCCGTTATTTTTTTGCGTATTTTCGGTGGGGTGATAAATAATGAAAGTTGCACAGACCACTAACGGGTGCTTAATTCGCGCCGATCAAGCAGCCAAACAACAGCAAGTAGCGCGGTATTTCTGTCCACATTGTCAACAACTGGTTCAGTTGCATCGTGGGGTGCATAAAGCACCATATTTCGCACATATCGCAGAACGTGTATCTGGTGGTGGTGAGAGTCCAGCCCATCTGGCGGGAAAACAGGCGATTGCTGAATTAGCACATGCGTTGGGCTGGCATGCTACCTTTGAAGTACCTGTCGGCGAGACACAGCGCGCTGATGTATGGTTAACGCGGAATCAGCAACCATTAATTATTGAATACCAATGCAGCCCATTGACGCCAGATAAGTTAAACCAACGAACAATCGGCTATCAGCAGCACCGATTACCTGTATTATGGGTGGTTGGTGAACGGTATTGTTTTACTAACCATTATTTAAGCCAGCAACAGTTGGGGTTTATCAACTATCGGCGGCAGTGGGGCTTTTATGTGGTAAGTTATTTGCCAAAGTGGGGGCAATGGGTGTTATATCACCATATTGTCGCCCGTGATTTTGCTGGTTATGCTTGGCAAACCCTGCGATTGACAACTAAGGCGTTTGTGCGCTTGCTTGTAGCACAAACAAGACTGCCAGCCAATCATTATAAGGGCAAGTCACAGCCTATGCAGCAACAAATTATTGACCGTCGATTAGGGCTGCAAGACGCACATTATGTTGCGTTACAGGCGGATTGTTATGCACACCATGAACGCTTGCAAGCCGTTCCGGACTGGTGTTACTGCACACGTAATGTACCACCCATTTATCAGCTCAGTCAGTTTGAAAGTCGGGTAACGTGGTGGTTGAGTGCCCAACCAATTGATCTTTTTTTAGCGGTAACGCCCTTACTCCAACAACCACTACTAAAGCAATCCTTATTTGCACAATGGGGGCAAATAGCTTTGAAACAAGCATTAAAAAAGAACCGGGGGTCGGTTGACCACCGGTTCTAAGATTAAGAAATAACATGCAAAGCAACCCGTGAGAGGGTGCTTTTTTGTTTTTGAAGTGCTTGGAAAGTCTGTTCAGGTGTTGTTCCAGCACAACAGGCTTGTTTCAAGAGTTCATAGGAATCGCAATTTTCAATCAATAAGCCTGATTCGCTTTCACCTTTTGAATAGTTGAAGACTACTGCTGAAGGGGTCATCTGAATGTTCATCTCACAAGATAATTGTTGATCTGAATCAAATGCCTGTTTAGTAAGTGGACTGTGCCAATCTTCAAGTAACATTTCGGTATCAAGTCCTACGCGTTTAGCAATTGTAAGGACTAATTCGTTGTTAAGTTCCATATCTGGTTCACGGAATGCTTGTTGCAGTTGCATTAAAAATGATTGGCTCTTCTTGCCCCCCTGGAACGTTGCTGCCTTATAAGCGAGTACTGCTTCATAAATGGTGCTGAAAACGTGATTACGTAAGTTTAAATCATGACTATTTTGTTGCTGAAACTGCATGTAATGCTCGACGTTTTTTAAGTTTAAGACTGGAATAAACTTAAAATGAATATTTGCATCGGTTTCGCCGATAATCTTTAAAAGTGCCTCTTCGGAACGTAAACAAAGTTGCCCGATTGGGTTGATAAATAAAAACACTTCTAACAAGTTGGTTCCTCCAAACTTTCTATAATTGTATATACTGCTCGACGCGCTTGTACTGTCTACTCTAACAAAATTTTAAAATTATGCAATAAGTTAGCTTGACAAAGTTTAAGCTTGATGGATAAGGGCGCGCACAATTTTATTGGGTGGTATTTGTTCACTTAATTGATAGCGGGTGACAAATGATTTAAACCAAGTTGCCCCTTCTTGGACGTTGGTGACTTCAATTTCGACTTCATAATCCTGGGTTTCGTCAGGGTATTGGGTAACATCAAGCGTTAACAGGCCAGCAACTAAAGACGCGGTCTGGCGGTGCGTTGTTGCCTGTCCCCAGATGAACAATTCTTTGATAATCACGGCTTGTGCTGCAAAATAGACAGCGATCTGACCAGACGATAATACGGTTTGGTGCTCAATTAAGTGAGTAGCCTGCTCAAGTGTTAGGCGATCAGTGATTTCAATCAGACTATGAGCATTTTCTACGGTTGGCACCTTTAGCGTCTGTTCGGCATAGGTGTCAAAGAGTCGAATACGCAACCCCCAGTGACGTTTAGCCAATCTCTGGTTAGGCAGTTCGAAGTAATAATTGGTTTGCACAAACGGCGCTGCAAATGGATAGTCCGCTTTTAGTTGCGAGAATTGCGCCGCCGTTAGCATCGTCTTAAATTCGCGTTCAATCGTTTGTGACATCGGTTGAGCTCCTTTTTAAAAAAGCAATGTTATTATCCTAGCACAAAAAAGCAGACTTGTAATGAAATTTGTATTTCAGACGATTATTATTTATTCAATTCTAATCTATGTTAAAATAGTGCTGTATGTGACAGAGTGAATGAGGGGTTTATAATGGTCGAAAATTGGAAGAAGTTTTTAATGCCTTATGAACAGGCCGTTAGCGAATTAAAAATTAAATTACGTGGGATGCGCAAGCAATACCAACAAAATAATGAACATGCACCCATCGAATTTGTAACTGGGCGCGTTAAACCAATCGATAGTATCAAAGAAAAGATGCAACGCCGCTACATTACAGAAGATTTACTCGAACAAGATATGCAAGATATCGCTGGTTTGCGGATTATGTGTCAGTTTGTGGAAGATATCCATGAAATTGTGGGCCTTTTGCACCAACGGACTGATATGAAAATTGTTGAAGAACGGGATTACGTTTCAAATGTTAAACCAAGTGGTTACCGGTCATATCATATTGTAATTGAATATCCAGTCCAACTAATCAGTGGTGAAAAATTGATTTTGGCCGAGATTCAGATTCGAACAATGTCGATGAACTTTTGGGCAACCATTGAACATTCATTAAATTATAAATATCAAGGGGAATTTCCTGAAACGCTGAAGGCGCGGCTTAAAAGAGCGGCCGAAGCATCCTTTATGTTAGATAAAGAAATGTCTGAAATTCGTGAAGAAATTCAAGAAGCACAACAACTCTTCTCATATGGAAAATGGCAAAACGCACTTGAAAAGGCAACTGAAAATGATTCTGAAGGAGAGACGCCAGATTGAAAGTAACGGTATTTAGCAATGACGGTAGTTCTTCCATTCAAGTTGCCAATCGCTTAACGCAAAAATTGATCAATACGGGGTTTGTCATTGATGATCAAACGCCCGATGTGGTCATTTCAGTTGGTGGAGATGGGACGCTTTTATCTGCCTTTCATCGGTACGCCCACGATTTAGCGCACATCCGGTTTATTGGCGTGCACACGGGACATTTAGGGTTTTACACTGACTGGCGCGATTTTGAAGTCGATGATCTAGTCGTCGCCTTGCAAGAAGATCTCGGGCAGAGTATTAGCTATCCGTTATTAGAAATTAAAATCGAATATGCGGATACGCACGAAATCAGTCGCAGTTTGGCGCTCAATGAAGTGACGTTACGTCGGTATGCAGCGACTTTGCGGACGGACGTTTACATTAAAGAGAATTTTTTTGAAAGTTTTAGGGGCGATGGGCTCTGTATTTCCACACCAACTGGGTCGACAGCTTATAGTAAGTCGATTGGTGGCGCGGTTTTACATCCACGCTTAGACGCGATGCAGATGACCGAAATTGCGTCGATTAATAATCGCGTATATCGAACACTATCGGCACCAATCGTGTTACCATCGGATGAATGGTTGCTCCTGAAGCCTTCTAAGACAAGTGATTACGTTGTGACAATTGATCAATTCACATTTAAGGATCGACCAATTGCCTCGATGCAATTTAAAATTGCAAAGGAAAGAATACAGTTTGCACGTTATCGACACACCCATTTCTGGAACCGTGTCGAAGATGCATTTATTGGGTCAAAACATGAAATTTGAATGGCAATATCAAGATGCAGAAGGCTGTGTGTTGCGGAATTTTTTACGGCGGCATAAGCTTTCTCGCAGTCAGTTAACTAAAATTAAATTTGCAGGTGGCACAATCCTCGTCAACGGCCAGGAGGCACATACCAATGCCCAACTGGTTCAAAACGATGTGGTGACTGTTTACCTCGCACCGGAAGTGGCCGTCGAACACGTCATCCCAGTTAAAGGGGACTTGAAAGTGGTTTTTGAAGACGACCATTTTTTAGTGGTCGATAAACCGGCGTTTGTGGCGTCGTTACCGGCACCGAACCATCCGCACAACACAATGGCCAATTTCGTCAAACAATACTTGATTGACCAAAATGCTGAGAGCCAGGCAGTGCACGTAGTAACGCGCCTCGATCGCGATACAAGTGGTTTGATGATGTTCACCAAGCACGGCTTCGCGCATAGTTTGTTGGATAAGCAACTCCAATCTAAAGAATTGCAAAAAACATATGTTGCGATTGCCAGTGGTGATATGCGGTTAGACTATCCGCAACATGCGTGGATTGATCGGCCAATCAAACGGTCGGATGATTTTTACATGCGGCGGGTCGTTGGGGTTGGTGGCAAACGCTCATTAACGGAATATTGGCAAGAAGCCCATGGCACCGATGCCACGTTAGTTAAGTTGAAGTTACTAACAGGTCGGACACATCAGATTCGGGTTCATTTTGCATCACTGGGGCATCCCTTAATTGGTGATAATTTATACGGTGTGGCCGATGATTTATTACCGCGTCAAGCATTGCACTGTCGCGAGTTAACGTTCTATCATCCATTTGAAGAACGGTATGTCACGGTTCAAAGCGAACTACCAGCCGATTTTCAAGCAGTGATGGATCAACGTCATTTGGCTTTTCCTGCGGGCGAATTGAATAAAATTTGATTAAGCTTTCAATTTGAGTCGCAATCTAACTTTAGAATGAGTATACTAATAAACGATTATGGATTACGGAGGGATTAGTATTGTGTTAACTTTAAATATGATTAAGACAATCCTTTTAGGAATTGTCGAAGGTTTTACAGAATGGCTACCAATTAGTTCAACCGGCCATTTAGTGTTGGTCGGTAGTGTTTTGAAACTTGATGAATCAAAAGCATTCATCGATATGTTTAATTATGTGATTCAATTTGGAGCGATTATGGCGGTTGTGATTCTATACTTCCATAAATTGAATCCTTTCTCACCACGTAAGAACCAGCTCGAACAAAAACAAACGTGGACGTTATGGTTTAAGGTAATTGTGGCGGTGATTCCATCAGTCATTATTGGATTCCCATTGAATGACTGGATGGATGAACATCTGATGAAAAACTGGATTGTGGCCAGCATGTTGATTTTATACGGGGTTTTGTTCATCGTCATCGAAAATCGCAACAAGCATACCACACCGAAATTTGCTGATTTAAATACGTTACCTTGGTTGACGGCCTTTTGGATTGGCTGTTTCCAAGCCTTATCAATTATTCCTGGGACATCCCGTTCAGGCGCTACGATTTTAGGGGCAATTATTTTAGGGACATCACGGTTTGTGGGTGCGGAATTCTCGTTCTTCATGGCGATTCCAACGATGGTTGGCGTGGCAATCTTGAAGATTGGTAAATTCTTGTACCAAGGCAATACGTTTACGGGCGATCAATCAATCATTTTATTAGTCGGGATGTTGGTTTCATTCATCGTTTCAATTATTTCAATCAAATTCTTGATGGATTACATCAAGAAACATGATTTCAAGGTCTTCGGTTGGTACCGGATTATCTTGGGCCTACTTGTCTTAGGTGCAATGCTATTTGCATAAAGGATTAAATTAAAATTTGGAGGGTTCATCCATGTTAATCAAAGAAGTTTGTGTTGAAAATTTCACTAAAATTCCGGCAGCAATCCGCAATGGTGCTAAACGAATTGAGTTGAACGACAACTTGGCTGTCGGAGGCACAACGGTTAGCCGGGGTGTGATGGCTGAATCAGTGCGTTATGCGCATGAACACGATGTACCAGTGATGGTCATGATTCGTCCGCGTGGCGGCAACTTTGTTTATAACGATCAAGAATTAAAAATTATGGAAGCTGATATCTTTTCAGCGCAAGAATTAGGCGCTGACGGCATCGTCCTTGGTTGCCTAACACCTGACAATCAAATCGACGAAGAAGCGATGGAAATGTTGATTGGTGCTGCCAATGGGATGCAAGTTATTTTCCATATGGCTTTCGATGAAATTGCGGCTGATCAACAAGCTGCAGCAATGGAATGGCTGATTGATCATGATGTTAAACGGATTTTAACGCATGGGGGGCCGTTAGACGCGCCCATCGACGAAGCCCGTTTAAAAACGTTAATTCAAGCTGCTGATGGGCGGATTGTGATTTTACCTGGCGGTGGCATTACAGCCGACAATGTCGACGCGTTAACAGAACGTTTACAAATTTCCGAAGCACACGGTACAAAAGTGGTCGGGACAGTATAAGATAGTAAAAGGCCCAGTCATCAATGATGACTGGGCCTTTTTTTAATGTTTGAATAGGAGATAATCGACTGACGACGCACTCTAAACGTGCTCTATAAGGCATCCGCCTTACGACGCCCTCTAAATTTTTTCTATCGCTAGGACTTGTCCTTGGTCGGCGTTGATTGCCTTGTAGTGGGTTACTTGGTAATTGGTTGGTTCTAGGCGACTTAAGTCGGCGATTAGATAGTCGATTTCTTCTTGAGTTTCATTGAACCGAGGATCAACAACGAATACCAGTAAGCCACCGCGATTAAGCCGTGAGAGAATTTGATGATAGGCAGAGATTGTCGTGTTAGGCAATGTCACGTGTTCAAAAGAATCAGGACTGAGTGCGCCTAAGCTAAAAATGGCGGCTTGCACTTTTAACTCGGGTGGTAAGGCAGTGATAATCCGCTCGTGTCCTTGATTAAGCAAAGTAACCTGGTTTGCTTGGTTTGCTTTTGTAAGACGATCCGCGCAGGTTTCGATGGCTTCTTTTTGAATTTCGAAACCGTAAACCTGACCAAAATCAGCAACGCGTTCTGCTAAAAATAAGGTATCATCGCCATGCCCCACGGTGGCATCAATTACGACATCGCCGGGCCGAATTGCCTGGTCTAATAGAAAATGTGCAAATTTAGTGGGATGATCAAGTATCATGTGTTAGGACTCCTTCAGATGCAATAATTTAAAATGAATAAAACAGTACCATGAACCGCCGAGACACGCCGTTGCTAATAAAAAGCCAGCTAAGACATCACTCGGATAATGAACAAGTACGTAAATCCGACTAAGGCCGATGCATAGTGCCAATATTAAACAGGTGCCAATCGCTATTTTTCGCCAAACGCGTTGACGAATTAAGTAGTAAACTAGGATGCTTAAAGTTCCGAAAAAAAGAAGCGCCCCCGAAGCATGACCGCTAGGGAAGCTGTAGCCGCCTGCGTAGACAAGATGGTGAAATGGGGGCCGTGGTCGTTGGACGCTCATCTTAATAAAGTGGTTAAGCGTTGAAAAAAGGACCATGTTAATGACTAAAAAGCTAGCTGCTGACCACTGTTTAAAGCCCAGCAAACCAAGCGTTACAATGGTGGTCAAAGTCATTATACTATAGGGATTGCCGATCGACGTAATCGCAATGCTTACAGTATCCATCAATGGGGAGGAAAGCGACCGGATGCCAGTTCTGATAAGGGTATCAAAATGTATAACCCAAGTGGCATGGTGCACAACGCTGATTAAAATGATTAGAAAACTGATTGTGCCAAGAATGAATAAACTAGCCGAAAATCGTTTGGTCATTTTTAAGAAATCCTTTCAAAATAAGCTGTAATTAAAGACAAAGAAGATTATTAAATGATACAATAATTATTAAGCATAAGACAACTAATAAAAGTAGTTGCGTGATAGGATTGTTTTCCTCCTTTATTAATATTATAATAAAGCTCAGGTGAAGCTCAAGTTAATTGTGCCACAGACAATAATAATGGAAATTCGGAGGCGTTAGAATTGAAAGAAACTAGAAAACAGCGAATTGCAGCTCAAAAGGTAAGCTTACATAAGCAGAAGCGGGAAATTAGAATTAAGAAAGTTCGTAATGTGACGACTTTTGCAGGGGCAACCGTCTTGATGGGTTCAGCAATTGCACCTAGTTTTTCGAATCGGGCCAAAGCAGCCACTGAAGATGTGTTAAATAGTGCAAACAATGATGACCAAGCTACAACAGCTAATACAGCAAGTAGTGCAACATCATCAACAACTAGTTCAAGCACAACGACAACTGAATCCCAATCAACACAACAACCTGTTGTAAAACCTAAATTGACTGAAAATGAAGCGACAAAGGTGGCTACGCCACAACCGGCACCATCTCAAGCGCAACCAATTTCTGGAGTGCAAAGTACGAGTGCCAATATCGCAACCGCTGGCGTTGTTATGGCAGTAGCTAATTCAAGCGCACAAAATTTCATCAATTCAATTGCTAGTTCAGCTCAACAATTAGCGGGTGATAACGATTTGTACGCCTCTGTTATGATTGCCCAAGCATCATTAGAATCAGGATTTGGGAGCAGTGGTTTAGGTTCTGCCCCTAATTATAACTTGTTTGGGGTAAAAGGGACTTACAATGGTAGTTCTGTTTATATGTGGACTTGGGAAGATGATGGTCATGGGAACATGTATCAGATCCAAGCTGCATTTAGAAAATATCCTTCATACTACCAATCGTTACAAGATTATGTGCATGTGCTACGGAATACTTCATTTGGTGCAACGCCTTATTATCAAGGGGCATTTAAGAGCCATACAAGTAGCTATCAACAAGCCACACAATACTTACAAGGACGTTATGCAACAGCAACCAATTATGCGTCAAGTTTGAACCGTTTGATTCAACAATACAATTTAACGCAATATGACACGTCAGGGACCAATACTGGTAACAATAATGGGGGAACAACGACTCCAACGACTCCAACGACACCTGAAAATGGGACAAAATACACCGTTAAAGCCGGCGACTCTGTTTGGGCGATTGCTAATCGGTATGGGATTTCAATGAATGACTTGATTAGCTGGAATAACATCAAGAACAATATGATTCACCCAGGCCAAGTCTTGATTGTTTCAAGTAGTGCAGCTGGCAACAACAATGGTGGGACGACAAACCCAACAACGCCAACAGACCCTACAACACCAACGAATCCAACAACACCAGCTAATGGTAATAAGTATACCGTTAAAGCCGGCGACTCTGTTTGGGCGATTGCTAATCGGTATGGGATTTCAATAAATGACTTGATTAGCTGGAATAACATCAAGAACAATATGATTCACCCAGGCCAAGTCTTGATTGTTTCAAGTAGTGCAGCTGGCAACAACAATGGTGGGACGACAAACCCAACAACGCCAACAGACCCTACAACACCAACGAATCCAACAACACCAGCTAATGGTGATAAGTATACCGTTAAAGCCGGCGACTCTGTTTGGGCGATTGCCAACAAATATGGGATTTCAATGAACGATTTAATTAGTTGGAATAACATCAAGAATAATATGATTCACCCTGGCGATGTTCTAACAGTTTCAAAAACCGCAACTGGCAATACAAATAACAATAATTCAAACAGCAATAACGGTAATCAGACTTCAAACAAGACGTATACGGTTAAATCAGGGGATTCTGTCTGGGCAATTTCAAACCGTTACGGCATCTCAATGGCTGACTTGGTTAAATGGAATAACATCCGGAACAACTTTATCTATCCTGGTCAAAAATTAGTGGTTAGCCAAGGTGCAACAACTGGTAATTCAAACAACAATAATACAAATAGTACAAATCCAGGGCAAGCTTCTGGGAAGACTTATACGGTTAAGGCCGGCGATTCTGTCTGGGGAATTGCTAACCGTAACGGTATTTCGATGGCGCAATTAATCAAGGCTAATAATATTAAGAATAACTTTATCTACCCAGGTCAAGTCTTAAAATTAACGGCTGGCGCTACAACGCCAACGATGCCTAACACGAATTCTGGGAAGACTTATACGGTTAAATCAGGCGATAGTCTTTGGTCAATCGCACAAAAAAATAATACCAGTATCGCACAATTAAAATCAGCGAACAATTTACATTCTGATTTAATCTTAGTCGGCCAAGTCTTGAAATTGAAGTAAGAGTTTGGTATGCTAAGAACAATTATTTAACGTTGAGAAGGATTAGTAGTTATCGTTAAGCGTTTAGAGAGCGTGTGGTTAGTGTGAACACGTCGTTTAACATAACGAACTCGCCTTTGAGTTTTCTATTGAACTGATAGTAGATAGAAACGTCTGCCGCGTTAAGGCCAGAGAGTTGTCCAATATAGATTGGACAGAACTTAGGTGGCATCGCGGTCAATTCGTCCTATGGTATAAATACCATAGGACTTTTTTATTGGCGTTAAGTGAATTAAAAAAGAGTGCGTCAAAAGTGTCCATGCTTTTGAAAGCACGTAAAAAAAGGAGTGTTTGATATGACTTATGATCATCGCGCAGTTGAACAAAAGTGGCAAGCTTACTGGCAATCACACAAATCGTTCAAAACAACAGAAGATAAAAATAAGAAAAATTTCTATGCATTAGATATGTTCCCATATCCGTCAGGTCAAGGCTTACACGTTGGCCATCCTGAAGGTTATACGGCAACTGATATCTTGGCCCGGATGAAACGGATGCAAGGCTTCAACGTGTTGCACCCAATGGGTTGGGATGCATTCGGCTTACCTGCTGAACAATATGCGTTGGATACTGGGAACAATCCTGCTGATTTCACGCAAACCAATATTAATACGTTCAAACGCCAAATCAATTCATTAGGCTTCTCATACGATTGGGATCGTGAAGTGAATACAACGGATCCTGATTTCTACAAATGGACCCAATGGATTTTTGAAAAAATGTACGAAAAGGGCTTAGCTTATGAAGCTGAAGTGGCTGTTAACTGGAGCCCTGATTTAGGGACCGTTGTCGCAAATGAAGAAGTCATTGACGGCAAAACAGAACGCGGTGGCTATCCTGTTTACCGGAAACCAATGCGTCAATGGATGTTGAAGATTACGGCTTATGCTGATCGTTTAATCGACGACTTAGACCTAGTTGATTGGCCTGAAAGTGTCAAAGATATGCAACGCAACTGGATTGGCCGCTCAAAAGGCGCTGAAGTATCATTTGCTGTTGAAAACCACGACGCTCAGATTGATGTCTTCACCACGCGTGCCGACACAATGTTTGGTGTCAGCTATATCGTGATGGCCCCAGAACATAAATTAGTGGCCGATATCACAACGCCTGAACAAAAAGCAGCTGTTGATGCTTATTTAAAAGAAATCGAACACAAGAGTGATCTTGAACGGACTGATTTGGCGAAAGATAAAACAGGGGCCTTTACAGGTGCTTACGCCATTAATCCAGTCAATGGCGAACGGTTACCAATCTGGATTTCAGATTACGTTCTAGCCTCATACGGGACTGGTGCTGTGATGGCTGTCCCTGCACATGACCCTCGTGATTGGGAATTTGCGAAGAAATTTGACTTACCATTGAAACCGGTTGTGGCTGGTGGTAATCCTGAAGAAGCTGTTCACACAGAACCTGGTGTGATGATTAATTCAGATTTCCTTGATGGTTTAGACAAACAAGCAGCAATCGACAAGATGATTGATTGGTTAGTAGCGCATAATGCTGGTCATGAACAAGTGAGCTATAAGTTGCGTGACTGGTTATTCTCACGTCAACGCTACTGGGGTGAACCGATTCCAATTATTCATTGGGAAGATGGCACAACATCAGTGGTGCCAGAAGCTCAATTACCACTTGAATTACCATTAACAAGTGATATCAAGCCTTCAGGGACTGGTGAAAGTCCACTTGCGAACTTAACGGACTGGTTAAACGTAACCGACGAAAATGGGCGCAAAGGCCGTCGTGAAACGAATACAATGCCACAATGGGCTGGTAGCTCATGGTATTACCTTCGTTATATCGATCCTAAGAACCCAGACAAATTGGCTGACTTTGATAAGTTGAAAGACTGGTTACCAGTTGATATGTACATCGGTGGTGCTGAACATGCCGTGCTTCATTTATTATATGTTCGTTTCTGGCACAAGTTCTTGTATGATATCGGGGTCGTGCCAACGAAGGAACCATTCCAACACCTATATAACCAAGGCATGATTTTAGGCGATAACCACGAAAAAATGTCGAAATCAAAAGGGAACGTTGTTAACCCTGATGATGTTGTCAATCGCTTTGGCGCTGATACATTACGTTTATACGAAATGTTCATGGGCCCATTAGATGCTTCCATTTCATGGAGTGAAAAGGGCTTAGCCGGCGCGCGTAAATTCTTGGACCGGGTATGGCGTCTATATACAGAAGAAGATACCGACGAAAACGACCAACTTTCAAGCAAGATTGTCGCTGAAAATGATGAACAATTGAAGAAGAGTTACAACGAAACTGTTAAGAAAGTGACAGAAGACTTCGAAAGCATGCACTTTAACGTGGCCATTTCACAATTGATGGTCTTCATCAATGATGCTTATAAGGCTGACACACTACCACGTGAATACGCTGAAGGCTTCGTGAAGTTACTAGCCCCAATCGCACCACATATGATGGAAGAATTATGGGCAATGCTTGGTCATGATGACTCAATCAGTTACGTGGACTGGCCAACATTTGACCCAGCAGCATTGGTCGCTAACGAAGTAGAAGTGATCTTCCAAGTTAACGGTAAGTTAAAGGCCAAAGTAACAGTGGCTAAAGACACACCGAAGGAAGAATTAGAAGCGATGGCTAAGGCAAATGAAAAAGTAGCTGAATTCATTGCTGACAAGACGGTGCGCAAAGTGATTGCCATTCCAAATAAATTGGTCAATATCGTCGCCAATTAGAGTGCGTTTCAAAAAGAGTGGGTTCAAGCTCGGTCAACTTTTGAGCATTATCAGAGGGAAGCGAATAAGCGACGTAGTCGATTGTTTGATTCACTGGGATAAGCGCAGAAAGTTAGCTTGAAAAGCACGTTTCAAACAAGAGTGCGTTTGGTTGTTGCAACCAAAAAGCATGTTTCAAAAAAGCAGTTACTGTTTCTCGTAGTAACTGCTTTTTCTTATTTAAAATTAATATTTAGGGGCCTAATTATCCTTCAATTAATATAAGGGTTATTCTAAAGCGCTTTTAAGATGATAAAAAGATGAGAGCGACTATTGCTTTTGGGTGTTTTTTATTATACGATGATAAGTAAATTTAGATTTTGGGGTTAACCAATAATGATGATGCTAAAATAGAGGGGTTTGAGGACTATGAAACGAAATTTAACTGCCCGTCAGATGCAGATGATTGCACTTGGCGGGACAATTGGGGTTGGGCTTTTTATGGGGGCCAACACGACAATTAAATGGACGGGGCCGTCTGTGCTGATTGCGTATGGGATTGCTGGTTTATTGTTGTATCTCATTATGCGTGCACTTGGAGAAATGCTGTATGTTGATCCAGATACGGGGTCCTTTGCCAAGTTTGCAACGGAATATATGCATCCGATTTTTGGTTACTTAACAGCGTGGAGCAACGTCTTCCAATTCGTTGTCGTGGGGATGAGTGAAATGATTGCCATCGGCGGTTACTTAGAATTCTGGTGGCCGAACTTGCCGGGCTGGGTACCGGGACTGGTCGCGATTACGTTCTTATGTGCGGCTAACTTAATTTCAGTCAGCATGTTTGGTGAATTGGAATTTTGGTTTGCGCTGATTAAAGTCGTCACGATTATTCTGATGATTGTGGTAGGCCTGGGTCTCATTGTTTTTGGGATTGGGAACCATATGCATCCAGTCGGCATTAGTAATTTATGGACGCACGGCTTCTTTACGGGGGGCTTTAAAGGCTTCATCTTTGCCTTGGCAATTGTCTTGGCATCATACCAAGGGATTGAATTGATTGGAATTACGGCTGGCGAGGCTGAAAATCCACAATCAACATTGGTCAAAGCAATTCAATCAACGGTTGCACGGATTTTGATTTTCTATATTGGGGCGATTTTCGTGATCTTGAGTATTTATCCTTGGAACGAATTGAGTCAGGTCGGGTCACCGTTTGTGCAAACCTTTGCTAAAATTGGGATTACCGCTGCAGCATCAATCATTAACTTCGTAGTGATTACAGCAGCCTTATCGGGTGCTAACTCAGGGATTTACAGTGCCAGTCGAATGACGTTTACGTTGGCCAATAATGGGCAGTTACCAAAACGATTCTTAAAATTAAACCGCCACGGTGTCCCATTTTATGCGGTCGGTGCGATTTCATTAGGGATTTTAATTGGGGTGATTTTAAACGCCATTTTACCACTCGTTTATCCTAAAGCCGGCAATGTCTTCGTGCTCGTGTATAGCTCAAGTGTCTTACCAGGGATGGTGCCATGGTTCGTCATTTTAATCAGCCAAATTGCCTTTAGAAAGCAACACGCTGACAAGATGGCACAACATCCATTTAAGATGCCTTGGTCACCTTATTCGAACTACATTACATTGGCGATGCTAGCCATCACCTTAATCTTCATGTTCATTAATCCGGAAACGCGGATTTCAATCATTGTTGGTTTAATTTTCTTAATGATTATGGTGGTTATTTATTTCGTGAAATTTGGTCGGCAAGAATCATGACAAGCAAAAAGGCAGCCTAGTTGGCTGTCTTTTTTTTATTCGATTGGATTGATTTGATCGCGATGTAAAACAGTGATTGATTCACCCGCTGTTTGGCGGCGATCAATGTTATCTTCGCCCCATAAACAGAGGAGATTTAAGATTTTATTGAGTGACTGACCGTATTCAGAGAGGCTGTATTCAACGCGGGGCGGAATTTCTTGATAAATTTTACGATTGATGATGCCATCGTTTTCGAGTTCACGTAACTGTGCGGTGAGTACCTTTTGCGAAATCTTAGGGATGCGTTGTAAGAGCTCGCTTGATCGCCGTGGTTGGTTGCGCAAATGACAAAGAATAACGGGTTTCCATTTACCGCCGATAATTTCCATCGTAGCTTCAACGCCAATGTTATATGTTTTCTCATTCATTTCTAATTTTGATTCACCTTTTCATTGTGATAAGACTCAATTATTACTTTTCAGTAACCTACTGACTAAAAAGTGCGTGATTGTGAAAATAACGCTCCTATTGAATAATATAGTACATCAGTAAAAAAAGTCTAATAGGAGTGTGGCAGTATGAGTAGTAAACAACGGGCGAACCTCACATTACTAGCATTGGCAATCAGTGCTTTTGCGATTGGTTCGACAGAATTCATCAGTGTCGGCTTAATGCCATTGATGATTAAGGATTTTGGGATTACGATGAGTCAAGCAGGACTAACCGTATCGATGTATGCTTTGGGAATTACGATTGGGGCACCGATTTTGGCGATTTTAACAAGTCGTTGGCCACGGAAAAATTTATTGTTGGGGATTATGGTTGTCTTTATCATTGGTAACTTGACGGTCGCTTTTGCGCCAGTCTTCGCCGTCGTCTTGGTGGGACGGATTATTTCATCATTAGCACATGGGATTTTTATGTCAATCGCATCCGTGGTTGCCGCCGATGTTGTTGAACCAGAACGACGCGCTAGCGCGATTGCGGTGATGTTCACCGGCTTGACGGTGGCGACCGTGACTGGGGTACCACTGGGAACGTTCATCGGTCAGGTTTCAACTTGGTACATGTCGTTTATTTTTATCGCAGCAATCGGTGTCTTAGGCCTTGTTGCGAACTGGTTCTTAGTGCCTAATGATTTACTATTGGGACAACCCAGTCAATTCAGCGGGATCATTCGCGTACTTAAAAATAAAGCAATTGTGGTAGCCTTATTAATCACAGCGCTTGGTTATGGCGGAACGTTTACGGTTTATACCTTTGTAACGCCGATTTTAGAATCAAAAATGGGTTGGTCACCAAGGGCCGTTGTGATCATCTTAATTATTTATGGTCTGATGGTGGCTTTTGGAAATACGTTGGGTGGCAAATGGTCAAATCACCAACCGTTGATGGCGCTATTGAAAATGTTTGTTGGCTTGTTAGTAACCTTGTTGCTATTCATATTAACGTTAAATGCCCATTGGTTCGGTTTAATTAACGTTTTATTGATGGGCTTTTTCGCCTTCATGAACGTTCCAGGGCTCCAATTATACATTGTGCAGTTGGCTGAAAAAATCACGCCAAATGATATTCCATTGGCTTCGGCTTTGAATATCTCAGCCTTTAATATCGGCATTACGATAGGCTCATTAGTTGGCGGACAAGCATCGGCGGCTTGGGGCTTAGGCAGCACACCAATCTTTGGCGGTATCATGGTTTTTGTCAGCATCCTGTTGACGTGGTATTTGATTCGGAAAATTCTATAATTAATCCGAACAGAAATTAAAAAGCCCAAAGCAATCACTTACAATGGTAGTAGCTAATTCCAACCAATATAGGGAGTGATTACTTTGGGTACATCTACTTTATCACGTTTTCAACGTGGCGCACTAGCACAACTGGTCAATGAGGGGAATAAATCTTACCAAGTAATGGCTGACGCCTTAGGCGTCGCCAAAGCTACGATTAGCTATGAGTTGGACCGAGTTAAACCTTATGATCCAGAATTAGCTCAGCGAGATGCAGATCGCAAAAGGCGGAATTGCGGTCGTCGTTCGATGCTGACGGCAGCATTAGCGACTTTAATTACCAATCACTTACGATTAACCTGGTCACCAGAAACCATTGCAGCCGCTTATAACTTGAGCACTGCGTCAATTTATAATTGGCTTAATCGTGGCTGGCTCCCCTTCAAATTGACTGATCTACCCAATCGGAATGTCCGCCAGCACCGAGTGAGCGAAAATCGTGGGAAATTTACAAGTGGGACTTCCATCGAACAACGGCCAACAACTGTTAATCAACGGTTAGCTTTTGGTCATTGGGAAGTAGATACGGTGCTTTCTAGTCGAAGTGAGTCACGATCATGTCTGGTTACATTCGTAGAACGTAAGACCCGACTTCTATGGGCCATCAAAGCCCCTAATAGAACGGCTAAGGCTCTAAACACCGCCTTTGGCAAGTTTATGGGGGCCTTCGGTCCCCAAGTAAAATCCATTACTGTTGATCATGGTAAAGAGTTTGCCAATTATCAGGCCTTAGAACAGGATTATCAGATCAAAGTTTATTTTTGCCATCCATATTCACCATGGGAGCGAGGTTCCAATGAATATTTTAATAGACGGTTACGCTGGTTCTTCCCGAAAAAGACCAATTTTAGCCAAGTAACGACTGATGAGATCCTAGCAGCACTTGAACTAATTAATCAACGACCATTAAAAATACATCATCAACAGACTGCCATTGAAAGATTCCGGGCTTGTTCGGATTAAACTTGTAATTTGCCATTCAACAAAATAAACAAGCTAAATAATGAGATGGCAGAGGGCTCCGCGAAGGCGGGGCTCTTTTTTTGAAACGTGCTATTGGCGCTAGATTTCTGCGCCTAACTACAAAACGGAAATCATGGCCGAGTACGCCATAATTCCCGTTTTTAGTTTAGTGCTCAAAATCTGGGCAAGCGCTAATAGCACTCTTATTGAAACGTGCTTCTGATGACAACAACTTCCGCTTAATCTAAAATTCCCAATAATCTTAAAACCTGGATTATTGGGAATTTTGTATTAATGCTCAGTTGCTAACCGTCATCAGAAGCACTCTTTTTCATAAAGTTTTGTTAAAGGAATTGCAAGGCTTAGGGCAATCCTCTAAAATGGTAGGAAGATGCTTTTTGACGTTTAATAAGGGAGTTATGGGAAATGACCAATTCACCTGAAACAAAGGCGACGGATAGATCTTCACAAAGTAAGATGTTACGGGGCTCCGCTTGGATGACTGCTGGGAGTATTTTCTCGCGAATTCTGGGCGCCGTCTATGTAATTCCGTGGCCAATCTGGTTTGGCGCGAATTTCTTACAAGCCAACACATTATTTGCAAAAGGATACCAAATTTATAGTGTCTTTTTAGTGATCTCGACGGCTGGGATTCCAGGGGCGCTATCGAAACAAATTGCACGCTATAACGAAATGAATGAGTATGGCATTGGTCAGCGTCTTTTCAGAAAGTCGCTGATTTTAATGTTGGCAATGGGTGTTTTATCAGCGCTCGCACTCTTTGCGTTAGCGCCCGTTCTAGCAGCGGGTGATCCGCGGATGGTACCGGTCTTCCGGTCATTAAGCTGGCCGCTATTGATTATTCCATTGCTCAGTATTATGCGGGGCTTTTTCCAAGGCTATGCCGAAATGGCGCCGTCTGCGATTTCGCAATTTATTGAACAAGCAGCCCGCGTGCTGTACATGACCGTGACCGCTTTTATGATTATGCAAGTGTTTAAAGGCAGCTACGTGGATGCTGTGACGCAGGCGACATTTGCCGCATTCATTGGGGCTGCTGCCGGCTTGTTATTACTGATTTTCTATTATTTGAAACAACGCGGTCGCATTTCAGAGTTAGTGGCCAATAGTAACAACGAATTAGAAGTGTCAACGACTGACTTGTTAAAAGGGATTGTGCGCCAATCAATTCCATTCATCGTAATCGACGCAAGTGTCAACTTGGTCTATATCATCGACCAATACACGTTTAATCCGATGATGCATGATTTCGTGGTTGCCAGTGATCATCAGTTGTATAACTTGTATGCTTTATTTGCAGCTAATGCGAATAAACTGATTTCAATCACCGTTTCACTCGCTGCTGCCATGGCGGTCACGGCGATTCCATTGATGTCAGCTGCGCATGTGCGGGGCAATCAAAAAGAATTGCAACATCAAATCGGCAGTACTTTGCAATTATTCAACTTAGTGATGATTCCAGCGGCATTTGGGATGGCGGCGGTTGCCGGTCCGCTTTACACGTTATTCTACGCGCATGATACGCTTGGGATTAGTGTCTTACAATTCTCATCTTACATTTCTATTATGCTCGGCCTCTTTACGGTTTTAGGCGCTGTCTTACAAGGCCTCTATCAGAACCGCTTGGCATTGTTTTACTTATTCATCGGATTCATCGTCAAAATTGTGGCGCAGTACCCAGCGATTTATTTTTTCCGGGTCTATGGCCCGCTAGTATCGACCGGCTTAGCCTTTGCGACAAGTTCGGTTTTAATGATTGCAGCACTGCATCGCTATTATCACTTTGCATTACGCAAAACCATTCGGCGCTTAATCGGCGTTTTAGGCTTCTCATTGGTGATGTATTTGATAACGGCGGGGGCAGTCAAGGGGTTATACCTTGTCTTTAACCCGTACAGCCGTCTTCAGAGCGTTCTAGTCTTAATGATTAGCGTTGGCCTAGGTGTGGCTGTTTACGCCGCATTGGTGCTTAAATCGCGCTTAGCGGACTATGTCATTGGGAGTAACTTGGATCGGTTTAGAAGAAAGCTGAGAATCAAATGAGAATTGATCGCTTTTTAAGTCATATGAATGTGGCTTCACGCAAAGAATTAAAGGTACTTTTTAAAGCGGGACGCGTGCGCGTTGATGGGACTGTGGTCAAAGATGCGAAGTTCAAAGTGAACGAGGCGACCGTTGTCTATGTTGACGACGAACCCGTGCGTTATCAAACCTATTTTTATTGGCTGATGAACAAACCGGCGGGTGTGATTTCGGCGACGACTGACCCACAGAAAACGGTGTTGGATTTGTTGGCACCAGCGGACTTGCGGGATGATCTGTTTCCAGTGGGGCGATTGGATAAAGATACAACCGGCTTATTATTGTTGACGAATGACGGCGATTTAAGCCATGCCTTGTTAAGTCCTAAAAAACACGTCAGCAAGGTTTATCGCGCCACGATTGCCGGGATTGTCACGGCAGAGGATCAAGCACGGTTTGAAGCGGGGCTCGTGTTGAGTGATTTTACTGCACAACCAGCACAGCTTGAAATTCTGAGTGTTGATGAGGCGCAACAAGAAAGTCAGATTACCGTTGAGATTCATGAAGGTAAATTCCATCAAGTGAAGCGGATGTTTCATGCGGTCGGCAAGGAAGTCTTGACGCTAGAACGGCTTAAGATGGGACCACTGGCATTGCCAGATGATTTAGACCGTGGCCAATACCGTGCGTTGACAGATGCAGAACTTGCATTACTTAAAGCGAATTAATAAACAGCAGCCCTTTCAAAAGGACTGCTGTTTTTTTAAGATTGATGAATCATTTTAGCCATATAGTGTGGTAAGGTCTGAATCACTTGGCTAGGAAGTGTGACGTATTGGGTTTTGGCGAGTTCATCAGCAATCGCACTGTGGGTATAAACAGCGGCACAAATCGTCTGATAGTGGGTGCCAAATTGACCACAGAATGCGGCAATAATACCAGTCAGTGTATCGCCGCTACCGCCAGTTGCCATGGAAGGCCCACCGATGGTTAGTTGCTGAACCTGTTGCTGATGATAGACCTCAGTGTGATGTTTTTTAAGCACTAAAGTCGCGTTTGGATAAGCAGCGAGTGCGGCTTGATTAGCAGCAACCGTTTGCTGCTCGATTGCAACACCGCTGAGGCGCGCCCATTCCATTTGATGCGGGGTTAAAATGAGTTGCGTATTCGGGATCGTCAGTTTTTCATGTGCGATGATTGATAGTGCTGAACCATCGATAATCAGTGTTTGTGTTGGTTGGATGGTTTGTAAGATTTTTCTCAGCAGTTCAACGGCAAACGAAGTAATGCCAAGACCAGGTCCGACAACAACGACATCAGCAGCCTGGACTGCAGACGACCACTGCACGAAGGGTTGTTGATAATCAATGAACATGGCTTCTGGTAAGCGCGCATGCAGTCCGCTGAGAACACTTAAGTCACTAGCAACGGAAACTAATCCAGCACCAGCATAGACAGCCGCAGAGGCACTCATAATCGCAGCACCGCCGTATTGCTGACTACCACCAATGATTAAGACGCGGCCAAAATCGCCTTTATGACTGATGGCAGGCCGTGCCTGCAGGACCGCACGAACGGTTGAATTTGTGATGACTTGCATCTGAATCCCTCCCTTATCAACTATTATTATAAGCGAAATATTAATAAATGGGTATTGGCAGGGCTCTGTAACACTGGTACAATAGTCTTGTAGCACAATCGCCCGTGTGGCGGAACTGGCAGACGCGCAGCGTTCAGGTCGCTGTTTGGGTAACCAAGTACAGGTTCGAATCCTGCCACGGGCATTATGGATTAAAAAAGGATCGCTATCACTTTAGATAGCGGTCTTTTTTTGTTCAAAAAGTACATCGATTATTGATTATTTACCTCATTACGACTGGTTTAGCCAATGGATTAGCGACAATTATTAGCACTATTCAAAAAAAGTTGCATCAATTTTAAGGAATTAAACCATTAGGGTAGATTGTAAAATTAATCCGAACGCTGTTCGGACAAAAAAGATCAGCTTCCTTTAAAATGGTGTTTACCACAAACCCATCTTTTAGGAGCTGATCTTTTGTCTAGTATAACCTATTCCGAACGAATTAAAATCGAAACCTTTTG